>JAYGDO010000504.1:0-9214 GCA_046582885.1 Pirellulales bacterium
GGGAACTCTTAAATCCGAGGTAGTTGGCCCGCTGCAATTCGCCGAACAGCCACCACGAGCAGTAATGCTGGACGGCAATTCGAAAGCGGGACATCGCATCCGGGTCAAAGACCGCTTGGCGGCCGACGAGTTGCCTAGCCAGGCGGTCTCCGTAGAAGCCTGGGTGTTAGTCGATCGACCGGAAAAGTGGGGCGGCATTATCAGCGCGCTGCAGGACAACGGCGATTTCGAGCGCGGATGGATTCTCGGCTACCACGAAACACAGTTTTACTTCGGGCTGGCCAGCCACACACGCAAACGAATTACCTATTTAAATTCGACCCGCCTTTTTCAGATGGGCTACTGGTACCACGTCGTGGGCACGTACGACGGGACAAGGCAGCGGATCTACCTTGACGGTCGGCTCCAGGGTGAATCAACTGACCAGAATGGCAAGATCCTGTACCCGCCCGAAACATTTTTTTCGATCGGCGCGTACAAGGATGACGACGAAATTTACAGCATGGCCGGCCAAGTCGAGCAGGTCAGTGTCTGGAACCGAGCGTTGACAGCTTCCGAAGTCCGCACCCGCTTCGAACAGCGTAAATCGCGGTTCCCGGGAATCGATCCTGTCCGCCCCGAAACCGACGATTGGCCGACCTATCTGCATGACAACCAGCGAACTGGCACGGCCGGCAAGCCGCTGCCCATGCCGCTCAGGCTGGCCTGGCGTTATCGCGCCCGCAGGGCCCCGCAGCCAGCTTGGCCGCAACCGGCCAGCCAGGACTTCTGGCACCAGAAACACGGGCTGAAAGCCCGCGTGACTTACGACCATTTCTTTCATCTGGTAAGCAGCGGTGACGCCGTGTTTTTTGCATCTTCGTCAGAAGACAAAGTCTGCTGCCTCGATGCGGAAACGGGCAGGCTGCGATGGCAGTTCTTTGCGGCCGCGCCGGTACGGCTGGCGCCGACGATCGCGGGAAATCGTGTCCTCTTCGGCGCAGACGACGGCTGGGTTTATTGCGTCAACGCCGGCGACGGCAAACTCGTCTGGAAATACTGCCACACCAAACAGCCCCGCTGGATCGCCGGCAACGGGCGGCTCATGTCCGATCAACCCGTCCGCACGGGCGTGTTGGTCGACGGCAACACCGCCCACTTTTGTACGGGGGTGTTTCCGGGACAGGGAGTCACCCAAGTGGCCATCGACATCCGCAACGGCAATCATATCGCCAGCGGTCCGCTCAGCGTTTCCGCACAAGGCTATCTCGAACGCCGGACCGGGCGGTTGTATGTTTCCACGGGCCGCGATCCTGCGGGAAGTTTTATTGCCTCGCTACAGCGTCGCGGCAAGGACATCAGCAAAACGGGGCAATCCATTCCAACCGATTTTCCCTATGCGTTCGTCGCCGCAAACGGCCAGCGGTATGGCGGCGGCGATGGAAAGATTGCGGTATTCGACTCGAAGGACGGTCGCGAGATCTGGTCCGCCAAAGTCGAAGGCCGCGCCGGCTCGATCGCCATCGCCGGCGGGCGGCTGCTGGTGAGCACCGACACCGGTTTTGTCTATTGCTACACGCCGACCGCAACGCAGGCCGTGATTCACGACCTGCCGGCCGGCGGCCGGATTCCCGAGGCCGATATTTTGGGCGACCGGAAACAAGTCGCGAACGAGCGCGCGGACGACATCGTCCGACGCAGTTCCGTTACTGACGGCTATGCATTAGTCCTCGGGTGTGGTGTTGAAAAACCGACCCGCAACTCAAACGGTTCCGGGGCTGCGGCGGCCGGGGAATTCGGCTCTGCGGATCTGCTCGAAGCATTAGCGGCCAAAACGCGGCTGAAGATCATCGGACTTGTGCGGAAAGAGGAAGACGTTTGGGTCCTCCGCCGGCAATTGGATGCCGTGGGACTATCGGGCCGCGTCACCGTTGTCCGCTCCGCCGAGACGAAATTACCCTTCTCCGATTATTTATTTAACCTCGTTGTCTGCGCCAGCCCTCTACGCACGGAGCAGTTGGCGGAGGAGGCCCGCCGCGTGCTTCGCCCCGGCGGTGCATCCAGCCTGAGATACGAGAACAAAAAGCTTCCGTCCATCCACCGGCGGGAACAAGTTGCCGACAGCGGCGAGTGGTCACACCTTTACGCCAATGCGGCGAACACGGCCTGCAGTCTCGACCAGCACGTTACCGGCCCGATGAAATTACAGTGGTTCGGTCGTCCCGGTCCGCAACAAATGGTCGACCGGCATCACCGCACGGTTGCTCCGTTGTTCAAAGCCGGACGATTGTTCGTTCCGGGGGACAATCGCGTGGTGACCGTCGATGCCTACAACGGGACAATCCTGTGGAATATCGAAGTACCCAACTCGCGGCGAGTTGGCGTCATGCGCGATTGTGGTTCGATGGCGGCCACCGATGAAGCCGTTTTTGTTGCGACCGGCAAAAACTGCTGGTCACTCGATGCACAATCGGGCGAGCGAAAACGGACCTTCGCGGTTCCCTCGGCCAATGACAAGAGTGCACATCACTGGGGATACACGGCGGTGGTTGGCGATTTACTCTATGGCAGCGGCACGCGGCCTGACGCATCGCGCACGGCCCACAGTCGCCGCAGTATTGAAGAAGGAACCTACTGGGACTTTCGACCGATCGTTACCAGCGACTTCCTCTTTGCGATGGACCGAAAAGACGGACGGCTGCAATGGCGACACCGCTCCCCCAATCCCGGTGCGATCATCAACCCCACGATCACCATCGGTGGCGGTCGCGTTTATTTTGTCGAGACGACGAGCGAAGTGCCCGCCAACGGTCGAGTGCACCTTCACCAAGCACTGAAGCAGCCGGCATATCTCGTTGCGGTGTCATCCGGCACAGGAAAGGAAATTTTTCGCCGCAAACTGGATTTGGGGCGGATCCAGCATCACCTTTTCGGCGCTTTCTGCAAGGGAGTTTTTGTACTCACTGGATCAAGAAACGACGGCAGCGACGGCCAGCGGTCTCGGGTCTGGTACGAATTGATGGCCTTCGACGCGGGAACCGGCGAACCAATCTGGTCAAAATCGCAGAACAATCAAACAAAAATCGGCGGTGAACACGGCGAGCAGGATCATCGCCCCGCAATTGTGGGCGACACCATCTACGCCGAACCGTATGCCTACGAACTAAAAACCGGAAAACGGCTCGACTGGGGCTGGAATCGCGGACATCGCGGAGGATGTGGTACAATATCGGCTTCGGCCTGCGCACTGTTCTTCCGGGACGGGCACTCCTCGATGTTCGACTTGGCAGCGCGGACGCACAGCAAAGTGACCCAGGTGACCCGCCCCGGCTGTTGGATTAATATGATCCCAGCCGGCGGGCTGTTGTTGATTCCCGAAGCCAGTTCGGGATGCACGTGTAATTTCGCCATCCAGACTTCGATGGCGTTTTTGCCTGTTGAGGCCACACAACCGAAAAAGGATTCGCCATGAAATCTGTGCACAGGGTCAACAATACTCACGAACCAGGATGGCCCGATGCGGTACGGCCAACTCCTCTTCAGCGGAACCGGCTGCGGGGGGCGCGGCTCGCCCTGCTGGCCTGCCTGCTGGCCGTCCCCGCCGACGCCTGCCAGATACCGGTTTTCCGCTACGCCCTGGAACGCTGGCAGCCCGATCCATACGAGGCGGTCATCGTGCATCGGGGCGAGTTGACCGACGAGCAAAAACAGCTTGTCGCGCAGTTGCAGGATATCCAACACGACGAAAAAACACCGCTAAACCTGGTCACCAAGACCATCGATCTGGACCAAGCAACCGAGGAAGATCTGGTAAATTTACACGGCGATTATCCCACCGATCAATTGCCGAAACTGTTTGTCAACTATCCCTACTACTACCCCGTCAAGCGGTCGGCATGGGAAGGAAAGCTCACGGCAGAGAACGTCAAGGGCGTCATCGACTCACCCATGCGGAAGGAAGTTGTCAAGCGGCTTTTGGACGGCGAGTCTGCAATTTGGATTTTGATCGAGTGTGGCAACAAGAAAAAAGACGAAGCCGCTGCCAAGCTAATCGCCGAACAGTTGAAGATTAACCAGAAGGAACTCAAACTTCCCGAGCAAGACACACTAGAAAATGACGAATTCTTTCAAGAAGAAACTGCGATTAAGTTGCAGTTGGCCTTTTCGTTGATCCGCGTCTCGCGCAAAGACGCGGCCGAGGCGGTGTTTTTAGACACCCTGCTCAACAGCGAAGACGAGCTGCCGGCCAACGAGCCTATTGCAATTCCGGTGTTTGGCCGCGGACGCTCCTATTTTGCGGTCGTCGGCCAGGGCATCAACGAAGAGACCATGGGCTCGGACTGCCGCTTTTTGACGGGCCCCTGCTCCTGTCGCGTGAAACTTGAAAATCCGGGGGTCGATTTATTATTTGCCGTCGATTGGGATCGCCACATTACCACCAGCACTTTTCGCGAAATCGAACTTCCCGAACTGGCCGGTATCAGCAACGTCGTTGCCGCCGCACAGTCCGACCCCAACCGCGGGCCGGACGATATCGGCGTGAATCCCATAAAAATTGTGCCACCCGTAAGTGAAACGACTGCCGACGACAGCACGGCGGGCGGATCGCACACCCCGAAAGATACCGCCGCCACATCCGCACAGCCCGGCCCCTTGCAGACGACCGCCGCCGCCAACGACGACGGCAAACAGACGGCCACGGCGGCCGATGGCTCGCCGACTGCAAAACCGACCGCTACCGGCGGCGCAACGAATCCCGCTCGATCGGCGGGCGGCAGTTCGCCGAAAGCCGTGGCCGAGTTCTCAACAATCGCGATTTGGATTCCCGTCTTAGGCGTGGTCATCCTCGGGGCGTTGGTGGTCGCCATTGGCAGCACGGTGTTGAAGCGGCGACCGGACTGACAGTTGCGTTTCGCTCTCGGCGACCGACCGGTGCTTTCGCGGAGCGAAGGGGACGAAGGGCAAGCAAATGAAGCTTTGGCAACTGGTCAGCCGCGAAATTTGGCATCGCAAGCTAAACTTTTTTCTGTCGCTGCTGGCAGTCGTGCTGGCCGTCACCGGTGCGGTCGGTTTTGTCACGCTGCTCGACGCCCAGGAACAACACACAAAAAAACACGTCGCCGCGCTGGACGACGAGATTCGCAAGATCACGAAGCAGATGGGCTTTAATGTCTACATTCTGCCGGCCGAGCAGAATTTGGCCGACTTTCATTCGCAGGATTTTGCCGTCAAAACAATGCCGCAATCTTACGTCGACCGGCTGGCGGAGAGCCGTGACGTGGTAACGATCAACCACCTTCGTCCGGCGCTGATCCGAAAACTAAAATGGCCGGAACAGAACCGGCAGATCGTGTTGATGGGCGTCAGCGGCGTTGTTCCGTTTCATCACCGCGATCGCAAAAAGCCGCTCGCTCTGCCCGTGCCGAAGGGCAAGATGAATGTCGGCAGCGTGCTGGCCGACGAACTCGCGTTAGCAAAAGGGCAACAGGTTGAATTTCTGGGCCAGAAATTCCAAGTGGACAAGATCTATCCGCCGCGCGGAAACATGGATGATATTTACGTCTGGATCGACCTGGAGGAAGCCCAGAACTTGCTCAATATGCAAGACCAAATCAACCTAATCCAAGCGTTGGAGTGCAACTGCGCGTCGGTTGATCGGCTGGCGGAGGTGCAGGCGGAGGTCTCGAAAATACTCGGCGCCGATGTCCAGGTGATCGAAATGGCCACCAAAGCGATCGCCCGCGCCAAAGCACGCACCAAGGTCAAACAGAGCGGCGAGGCAACACTAAACCGCTGGCAGACTTTTGCGGCGATCGTCTTGCCGATCAACGTGGCCGCCGCCGGGCTGTGGGTTGCCCTGTTGTCATTGATCAACATCCGCAGCCGCCGCGCAGAAATTGGCATCTGGCGAGCTATCGGCTTTCGCTCGCGGAGGATTCTCACTCTGTTCCTTTCTAAAGCCGTGCTGATCGGCCTGGTCGGCGCCATTGCCGGCATCGGCCTGGGGGCAGCCATGGGCAACCTCCTGTGGGATACCCTCGTCGGTGTGGAATCCGACGTCCGCGTTGAACTGACATCTTCTAAGACGCTCTGGTTATTTGCCGGCGTGTTATTTGCCACGCCGCTGCTGGCAATCCTGGCCACTTGGCTTCCAGCCCTATCCGCCGCCAACCAAGATCCCGCCGTTGTACTGCGAGAAGAATAACTTGTCGTTCGCGCAGCAGGCGACGACCATTTCGAGCAAATCTGAAATGCGACTACAGTTTTCAAGCGTGTACAAATCGTACAACGGTGCCAACGGCGAGGTCCGTGCGGTTGAGGATGTTTCGTTTTCGATTGGCAAAGGCGACTTCGTCGCCATTCAGGGGCCGAGTGGCTGCGGTAAATCGACTTTATTGCTGCTTGCCGGCGGTCTTCTGCGCCCGGAGTCCGGCCGTATCACGATCGCTGATACCGATCTTTTTAGTTTGTCCGCCGAGCAGCGTGCCGACTTTCGTGCGGTAAACATTGGTTTCGTCTTTCAGCAGTTCCATCTGATACCTTACTTGAGCGTAATGGACAATGTCATGGCCGCCGCCAACTCCCAGCACAATGGTTCGATTGACTTCACGGATCGCGCCCGTGAACTAATCGACCGATTCGGCCTGGGTGCCCGCTCCAAGCACCGCCCCGCCGAACTTTCCACCGGAGAGCGGCAGCGCACGGCCCTGGCGCGAGCGCTATTGAATGAGCCGACAATTCTGCTCGCCGACGAACCAACCGGAAACCTGGACGAAGAGAACGCCGCGATTGTCCTAGATCATCTCACCGAGTTTTCCAGCGCCGGCAGCGCGGTTCTGCTGGTTACACACGACCGAGCAGCGGCTAATCGCGCGCAGCATATTCTCGGCATGGAGGCCGGCCAACTCTCGATGGAGGATCTCGACAAAGACCGCGCGGCGGCTACCTAGTATCTGGGAAAAACTTGCACTGGCCGCCGTGCCCTACTCTCTCTGCCCCTCACAAACGGCGACGGTACACCGTGGAGTTGTAATAGGGACACGATCGCGCCGCTAACCTGGATGCCTGTCCCAAACAGAATCAGAATCGACGGAACATGTCGCTCAAAATCATCTCGTTGCCGGCGACCTTCCGCTTCACGGCGATAACCGTGACGATCTTGTCCTTGCTGCCGCTGGATTCTGCACGCGCCGAGGATGACCAAACGCCCCGAAAAGCAGCCGAAAGCAAATCCAGCGAGATTTCGAGGAGTTTCGACCAAAAAATCCAACCGCTACTGAAGAAGTACTGTGTCCGCTGCCACAACGCGAAAAAAATGACGTCCGGAATTCGTCTCGACCATCTCAACGGTGCGCTAGAGGACGGACAACTTTTTCTCTGGAAAGACATCCTAAAACAGGTCGCGGACGAAGCCATGCCCCCCGACGACCAACCGCAACCGACTGCCGAACACCGCCAATTGCTCGTCGGCTGGATTCGCCAGGGGATGATCGCCGCCAAATCTCGCATCCCGCAGAAAAATGGAGCAGTCCGGCGATTGACCGTCTCACAGTACCGCAACACGCTACGGGCCTTACTGGGACTCGAAGAGAATCTGACCGATGTGTTGCCTCCGGATGCCATGTCCAAGGAAGGCTTTGTCAACAACTCACGGTCGATGGTGCTGTCACCGCTGCTCATCGAGGCCTATTTTGACGTCGCCGAAAAAGCTCTCGATTTGTGCATTATCGACGAAAAGTCAAAGCCGGTCGTTCAGAATTTCCGCATGGACCTAGGAGCGAACATCAATCCTAAGCCGTTTCCGGAAAAGTTAATCCTGGGCGCGAATAGCCGACTGCTGGAGAACAAGAATTTTTTGGTTAGCGAACTGACTCCCAGCAAGCCATTCGAATTTGAGCCTTTTAAGATGCGGACCAAGTACCGATTCATTGAGGGCTATCGCGGCAATGATACGGTCCGCGGTTGGCGAGAGTATGACAGTATTTATCACGCGTTATTCGCGTGCATGCGAGGTACGGACGGCTATCCCAAAGGCAAAGCCTACGAGTCGATTCCTGAAGGCTTACTGCTGCGACCTGCGATTCCAAGTGCTGAGCTATTTCAGGTGGAAAGTACGTATGGGCCCAAAGCTAATTTCAAGATCTCGCTGCGGCAGTTACCAGAGCAGGGCCAGTTCCGTGTTACCGTCAAGGCGGCCCGTTACGACGATGCCCTGCTACTCAACCCGGGCCAGTCGTCCCGGCCCGAATCAACACCGGGAGCCATCACGGCCAGGCAGCTTGCTAATCCCCAAACAGTCACGATCAAAAAGGCGGGCATTTACCAGGCTAACGTTTTCTTAACAGCTCCCTCCCTCGATTCGACCCCAGCCAAGGCCGATAAGCTGGCCGAGGGACTGATCGGAGCCTGGCCGCTAAATGGTGATACGCAAAGTGAATCGAAACGCGAGGTGCTGACAGGCCGCCTGGAAGGAGGAGCACAATTTGTTGACTCTCCCTTTGGAAAAGCCTTGTCACTTGACGGCAAGGAAGATTCCCTAGTGGTCGATCGAGACAACTCCATGAACGTAGGAACAGGCGACTTCTCGGTAGCGGCCTGGATTCATCCGACGGAGTTACGCCAGGGTGGCATCGTCTGCCTGGGTCGATATAGCTGGACCCACGGCTGGTACTTTGACATGCCGAACAACCAAGGTGTCTTACGCATCGAAACGGTCAGCCCGGGTAATAAGCCGAACGGCACCGTGGCCTCCCGACCAGGTGTCATTCGTGTGAACAGGTGGCAGCATGTGGCAGCGGTCGTCCGCCGCGGAACCAACAAGACCAACCTGTACGTAAACGGTTACCTGGTAGCCACCGGCACAGTTGCTCCAACAAACCTGGATAACCCCAGCGTAAAACTACATCTTGGGCGGATCGAAGGATCGAAACTCTTCAAAGGGGCGATCGACGATGTGCGCATCTATCGTCGGGCCCTGGACATTTCCGAAATCAAGGCACTGCTCTCACCCGGACGCCAGTTCATCAAGCCACCACCGCCGGAAAAGCCACAAAGCCTGACACTACAACTGGGCCAGCGGCAATTTTCGGCGACCCTCCGTCAGCCAGCTTTCGTGGCACTCCGATTGCCAGCCGGGCCACTGCCGATGCAGGTGCAATATGGTGGCAGTTCGGTTCCGCATCGGATCGTCTTAACTCCGCTGGCCGAAAACAACGAGCTTGCCAAGGAGTTCCAG
>JAYGDO010000514.1:0-18272 GCA_046582885.1 Pirellulales bacterium
CAGCCAACGCATAACGAGCAATAGCACGGCGATCACACAGAAGCCGACCAGCAAAAACGGATACAGCGTTTGTAACATGTTTGTTTGCGCCTTGCTCGCTCGGCTGTCGGACACATGATTCCGGCAGGCCCAGAGTTTCCCACTGCCTACTTAGTGCGATCAAACAATGATATCCAATCCCAACGCTTTGAGCAGCTTAAATTCTACAAGGATCACCGCCAGCAACGCACTAGGCGCTAAAAAAAGTGACGTCTTAAACTGTGCGTCCAGCGAACCTTTCAATGACGAAACTCCTCGCAGGCGGAATGCGGCCACCGCATATTGAATGAAACGCCGCAAAACGTTCAAAGTTCCGATTTTCCAAATCAAGACGACGATGGCGAACGCGGCCCCGATCACAAAGCTCCAGAGCATTGCCTCGATGCCGGGTCTAAGTCCTAAAAAAGCCCCTAGCATCGCGATCAGTTTAACATCGCCTCCGCCGATCTCAAAAAAAATCACGCACAGCAACATACAGCCGCCGCAGGCCAGCAAGCCAAATACACTGTCCAAGAACTCTACGTTGCCGACCCATTTGGTGGCGTCGCCGCTGGAACCGCAAATACTCACAACTCCCGCAACCGCCAGAGCAATCAAGATTCCCGGGTATGTTGTCCAGTTGTAAATTCGGTGGCGGGCGGTATCGGTCACAGTGGCGACCAACACGAAACCCAACAGCAGCACGGTGGCTAACGACATAGACCGCCGAGCAGATCAATAGCTGAGTTAGCCTTATTCATTCACAAAGTCCTCCTGGCCTTCTTCGAGTTGATCGAGTGACCCGAGAAAGTAATTCTTAATCCTCGGCCAGCCGACGTTGTAGAGAAAGATGAGAATCGGCAGCGCGATCAGAGCGACGACCAAGATGGTCTCCAAACTGACGGCTCCTTTCTCGTCCTGATGGACTTTGCGGAGCAGGCTCCACAGAGACGGCGTTTTCATCGGGTCTACCTCGGTTACAGTAAGTTGCTCTCTTGTCCCGTCCTATGTAAACGGCCACGATATCATGACGGCGATCATCTCATAAACCAGCATGATGATCCGCGGTCCCGCGTACAGTAGAAATGCAGCCAGAGGAAATACGACGCACAACACCAACACGTAATCCAATGTCGCTGCGGCCGAACGCCGCAATCTTTGCCGGTCTTTGCAAACCCGTCGGTTTCGTCTCGCGATGCTGTTCAACTATAGTCACTCGTCGGACACACTGACGCGTCGGCTCCAACAATCCGTTAAACGGCAATACGATTATTTATTCTACTGTTTCCAAAGGTTGGCCGTCAATTTTACTCGGTCGCCCATTGCTTGATCGAACGGCTCGCTGGAAAACGTTGGCTTTGCACCAGTTGAAACCAATTCGGCCGCCAGCGTCCCGTCCTGTCGCTTGCCTGTTAATTTACAGACATACAGGTCTTGCGCCTGATAGCGGTTTTGATCGTCCAGGCCGTATGTTTCTGAGATCTTGGTAACGCGGCGCGAGCCATCTTCGGCGAAGCGGCTGATCTGCACAACCAGATCGATCGCCGAAGCCACTTGCGCGCGAGCGACATATATCGGAATTTCGATGTCCGACATCAGTGATAGCGTTTCCATTCTGACCAATGCGTCGCGGGCTGTGTTGGCGTGTACCGTCGAAATGCTGCCAGCGTGGCCGCTGATCATCGACTGGATCAGATCGAGCGCTTCGCCGGAACGGACTTCGCCGACGATGATCCGATCGGGCCGCATCCGCAGCGAGTTCACAAACAGTTGCCTTACCGAGACATGACCACGGCCTTGCCGGTCGCCCTGTTGCGCTTCGAGGTACAAGCAGTGTTTTTGAGCCAGCCGCAATTCGGACGTTTCCTCAATCACCACGATCCGCTCCTCCTCGGGGATGCTGACGGATAGCGCATTGAGGAACGATGTCTTGCCGGTTCCCGTTCCGCCGGAGACGAGAATGTTTTTCCGCAATCGTACACAAACATCCAAAAATTCGGCGGCTTCGGGCGAAATCGACGCGTAACGGATCCAGTCGTCCATCGACAGCACGTCGCGGAGAAACTTCCGGATCGTCAGATACGTCCCGGTCCGTGCGCTGGGGGGGATAATCGCATTAACGCGTGAACCGTTCGGCAGGCGGGCGTCGAGGATCGGCCGCTCGGGATCGATCTCGCGGCCGACCCATTGGGCGATATTATGAATGGCCGAAATCAACGCGTCTTCACTTTCGAAACTTGTGTTGGTGGGTTCGATTTTGCCTCGGCGTTCGACATAAATTTCGTCGAAGCCGTTGACCATGATTTCGGTCACGGTATCGTCCCGCATAAAGTCGCCAATGGGTGCGAGGAAATAGTCGGCACTCGCTTCATAAATCGTTTCGCGCGACATGAGAATGCTCGTTGAGGCTGGGGGCGATTGGGCAACAACTTCCATCGTCGTCGATCGAACGCCAAACGTCAAACCGGGAGTTCAACCGAACACGTCCGCGCGGCGGATTCCCGGGCGGGAGCGTTCAATTTGCAGCGGATTCTCCGCCTAGCGGAGATGGGAATGGCATCGCGCGGACGAAAGAAAGAAATCGCTTCCCTTTAGAAGGATCGCAGCCGCGGCGGGCATCGTAAGAAGGCGGCGAGCATTTGAACTCTCCCGCCAGTTCCTGGCTGCGGCCGGAGATTCGATAGCAGTCATTGCGTATTTGTCGGAAGCGAATCTCGAGCAAGCCATCGCCCCGGCGGCCAGGCCGGGCGGCGCCAAAGAAACGGACTTGGTCACGACTAGGAACTTGCTGACGAAGAATCCACATGCCCTCGGCTTTGTCAGCCCCAAAGGCGCGATTGCATTTTTCAATTACATCATGTCGGTTGCCACGCCTAGCATGGTCTCGTTCGAGTTGCCGGTAAGTGGTGATTGTCCACCGGTCGAAGTCGCCGTCCGCGCTAGGGAGGCTACGATCAAAATCGACACGATTCTCCCGGATGCCACGATTAACGTCTTGAGCCAGCACATTGAAAAAGTCAAAGCGACGATGGCGGTGGGGCTGTAGAGATTCCGGCGCCGTGTTTGCGGACCTGAACGCGTTAGCCTGCGCATACCGCAGCGGCTTAATTTCTGCAAAGCGTCGCTCAATCGACAAACACCGCCAGGTAGCCGATGATCACCCCCGCGCAGATGGCGATTACGATCAGATTTTTAATCAACCGGCGACGTGACTTTTCTTTTGGCGATAGCCTCCTGAGTTCGATCACCTGGTCACCGCGGCGGACGGTCAGCGGCGCATCGTGGATTTGAATCGGCTGGCCGGTGTCGGGATCCAAGGCGACCGGGACGTCGGCAGCCACCTCCGTCGGGGCGGCGAAATCGGCGGGCGTCGTTGTTTGAGCCGAGCTAACCGCTTGTTGTGGATCGATATCCGCGGTGGCGTCGTGGCGGGCGGTTGTCGAATCGACGGAAACCGGTGAGGGCGGCGTCGGACCGCCCGTGGAGACCGGCTGTTGTGGATCGATGGGGGCCGCCTCCGCCGTCGACTGGTCGGCTGGTGGTTCGTTGCTCGCCGGTATCGCTGTTTGCGGTTCTGCCGGCGCCGGTTCGGCAGTTTGCCGGGGCCTGGGTGGCAATTTCGGCTGTTCGACAGCGGGAGCCGGATTGAATGCCGGTTCGGTGGTCGGCTTTTCGCTGGCCGCGGCGGGGTTCTCGACGGTGTCGCCGGAAGACGCCGACCGTACAGGGGAGGCAACGGTCTCGCCCGTTGTTGGCTTGTCGCTGAAATGGTCAATCGGATTGGCATTTTCGCGGGCAGGGATTTGGGTCGGCAGTGACGGCGGCTCGTATGCGGAAACCGAAGACTGAGTGGATGGGGATCGTTCGCTCTGGAACGGATCGGCCACCGCTGGGCCGCCCGGAACGGTTACCCGCGCTTGACAGACGGGACACAGCACTTCTTGACCTGCCATCTGTGGCGAAATCTGAAACAGCCCGGCGCAAATGGGGCAACTCAGTTGCTGTCCCGACGGTGGCGCTGTCGGCTCGGCCGTTGTCGTTTTGTCTGCCTGAAATGCATCGGCCGAAATCTGAACCACGCCGTGGCACATCGGGCAACTCGCCTGTCCGCCGGCCATCGATCGATCGACCTGGAACATGCCACTGCAATGTGGACACTGAAACTGCTGCACCGAATTCTCCGTCCGAGCGTATTGCAGATTAAATAAAATAACCGGGAGAGCGGGGATTCTTCCGGGCTAACCCGACGTCGTCATGCTGCGGAGACCCCACCATGCCAGTGTGTCAAATCTAGTCTGTGGTGGGAATGCGAATCAAGAACGCTCACCGGTAATGGTGAATTGCTGGTAAAACTCTAGCAGTTTGACGGCCTCATTTTCCCAATTGTACCGTTGTCGGACCGCTTCTGCCCCCGCAGCACCCATTTGGGCGGCTTCGAGCGGATGTTGAAGCAATTCCCGCACGGCGGCGGTGATCGCCGTCGGATCGGCAGGGTCAACTAATACTCCGCACCCCGCCGGCTCGATGATGCTTCGCCACAAGGGGAAATCGGAAGCGACCACGGGCACTCCGGCGGCCATTGCTTCGAATAACTTGTTCGGGTACGCATTGCGATGTTCGGGTGACGGCTGAAACAAGACGAACGCTAGTCGGGCCCGCTTCCACAGGTCGTCCAATCGTGCGCGAGTCAGCCAGCCCTTGTAGGTAACGTTCCGCCAGCCGTCGATCCTCGAGAGTTGTACTTCCAATGAAGGCGGGACAAACCGGCCGGCGATCACCAGCTGCGCCCGAAACTCCGCCGGCAGTCCTGCGACGGCCTCAATCATTTCTCTCGCTCCCCGTGTCGCAAAGAGATTTCCCGCAAACAGGCAAATGTTCTCGCGGTCCGGCCCGGTCGCCAACGGGCCGCTATGTTGCCGCCCGCCTCGACGGGGGAAATTCTGTACGACAGCGGTTCGTCGCCGTGGGAATTGATGACCGATATGTGGTGTTGCCGCCACGAATCCGTCGAACGACAGCTTGGCCAGAACTTCTAACAGCGCTGCAATGCCGGCGAAGATGTATCCCAGCCGGAAAATGCCGAGGTTGCGGCAATTCGACAACTTTTCCCAAAAAGCTTCCTCGTGGACGTCATAAACGACGCGGACGCCGAGTAGTTTTATCACCAGGCCGGCTGGAATTGCCTGCACTTCGTGCAAGTGAACAACATCTGGCCGCAGCGCGAGAGCCGATCGCAATGCCCGCCATCCGCGGTGGATAGCCAGCCATAGCCGACTGCGAATGTTCTTGGTTTTGCGATCGCTGCCGATGCAATGCAATTGCACGCCGTCGCGAACCTCATCCGTTGTTCCGGCGGCAAGCAGATGGACTTCGTGGCCGGCCGCCGCCAGTTCACGGGCTTCTTTCTCAAAAATCCGCACGTCCCATGGCGGATGCAATAGCGCGACGTGAACGATTCTCATGAAACTATGATATCACGCCGTTCGACCCAACGGATGAAGTTAGCCCAGCGCCAAAACCGGAAATCAAACCCCTGTTTTGTATCGATATATTGCCGCCATTGCTGCCGCATGATATCGGCATCGATCGCGGCAATTCCGTTGCCAGTGTCGCTGGATAGTGTTTCGTCGATCCACGGCTTCAGCGTGGCAAGCCAGTTTGCCTCCGGTGTGGCAAATCCAATCTTATCGCGCCGCTGTAAAATCGTATCCGGGACGATGCCCCGCATTGCTTCGCGGAATACGGCTTTCGACGAAGCATCGCTGCTGACGAGATAATGCTCCGGCAACGACATCGCGAACTGTGCAAGTTTCGGAGTGAGAAACGGTACACGGCTTTCGATTGAGTGCGCCATGGAACTGCGATCTTCGTAACGCAAGTACATGGGTAGTGTCGTTTTCCTGGTGGCCTGGAGCAATTGTGATCGTAAATAGTTCGGGCCCGTGCGGTCGAGCGGCGCTTGGCCGACAACCCCGCGATCCGCAAACCAATCAGCCTTGAGCCACGGGGGCATCAGGTTGTAGCCGCCCAATTTAGCCGCCACCGGCTGCATCCAATCGGGCAGCAGCATCCCAACCGCCAGCCGTCCAACCGGTGGCGACTGGCCGCTGGCGGGCAAGCGGCTAGCGCGGAGCCACAACTTTGTCGCAGCCGTCACATTTCCTTGTGTCAGCAGTGAAGCTAGCCTCGCGGCGATAAAATATCGGTAGCCACCAAAAAGTTCGTCCGCGCCTTGTCCGTCCAGCATGACTTTGATGCCATGTCGGCCCGCCGCACGAAAGACGCAGTACTGAGCGTAGATGCTCGTACTGCCAAACGGCTCGTCCTGTAGGTCGATCAGCGCGTCCACCTCATTCAGTAATTGATCAGGCGTTGCCGTAACGTCGTACACGTTCGCATCACAAGACTCGGCCGCACGGTCGGACCAATGCCTTTCGTCGAATTCTGCGTCGCCGGCCAGATAGCGAACCGCATGCAACTCAAATTGGTCACCCTTCACGTGCCGGATTGCGTTGACGATCGCCGAGGAGTCGGTTCCTCCCGACAGGGCGGCACCGATGGTGACGTCGGACCGTAAATGTAATTCGACGCTTTCCAAAAACAGTTCGCGCAAACGGCGCGCGGCTTCCTCAAAGGCAAAGTCAGAAGTATCGGCACTGTTCAGGTGCCAAAATGTGACCGCGGGCGTTTCGACGACGTCGTCGATTGAATCGGCATCAAGCGAAAATGTAACGAATGTCGCGGGAGGCAGTTGTTTGACACCTCGTAGCATCGTGTCCGATCCGTGATCGGTCATGCCGAACCGCAAATAATCGTAAAGCCGCTGTGGCTGGATGTGACGATCCACGCCCGGCAATGCGAGTAGCGCTTTGATCTCGGACGCGATACCCAGGCCATCTCGCCAACGACCGTAGTAAAGTGGCTTGATACCGAACTGGTCGCGGGCGATCGTCACGCATCGCTGCTGCGTGTCGAGTACCGCTAGCGCAAACATGCCGACCAGCCGCACGAATGACTCCGTGCCCCATTGGGCGAACGCCGCCAGCAGCACTTCCGTATCCCCAGAGGATTGGAAGCGATGCCCCAGCGATTGCAGCTCATCACGCAATTCTAGGTAGTTATAAATTGCGCCGTTGAAAACGATGTGAAATCGGCCGTCCGCGGTCGACATCGGTTGCGCCGCGGCCTCGCTGGTGTCGAGGATCGCCAACCGGCGGTGTGCCAGCGCAACACGAGCGTCATTTGATAGCAGGACACCGTCATCGTCGGGGCCGCGATGCGCGACGGTGGCAATCGCCTGGTCGAGCAAACGTCGATCGCATGCGATGCCGCGTGAAAACAGGAGTCCAACGAATCCGCACATCTATCAGAATTCGGCCAATCGGGGGTTGGGGGAGTTCGTCATTGGGCCAGCAAGCGATTTTCCAGTATTTCGACGATACGCCGCGACGCTTGGCCCCCGCCAAACAGGGTTGTATCGGGCGACCAATCGTCCACCGCGGCCAGCGCATGCCGAATTCCGGCGACGACGGCCTGCCGGTCGTGAGGCGGGAGCAGGTGATTGCAACCCAATGCGATCAGTTCGGGCCATTCCGTTTCGTTGCGGAGCGTGACACAGCGAGTTCGATGAAAATAGGCCTCTTTTTGAATTCCCCCAGAATCGGTCACGATCAAACGTGCCTCGCGCTCGAGTTCAACCATCGCCTGATAGCTAACCGGATCTATCCGAATCAGCGATTCGGGCAATTGAGTTTCCAGCCCGGAGTCCACGAGCACCTTTCGAGTCCGTGGATGCAGTGGCAATACGACCGGCAGTTCAGCGGAAATATCCGACAGACCGCCAAAAATCGCGTTCAGCCGGCCGGCATGGTCGGTGTTCTCGGCACGGTGGATGGTGGCCAGCACATAAGCCCGAGACTTCAGGCCGAGTAAATCAGCAACGCTCTGTTTTGACGATGATCGCGCGCCAAACTGCAGTGCCGCGTCATACATCACATCGCCGACAGCATGGATTTTCGTTGGGTCGACACCCTCGCGTAGCAGGTTGTCGGCGGCGGTTGTCGTAGGAACAAACAGTAAATCAGCGACGCAGTCAGCGACAACGCGGTTAACCTCTTCGGGCATGTTCCGATTGAACGAGCGCAGGCCCGCTTCGACATGGGCAAGCGGGATGTGTAGTTTCACCGCAGCCAGGGCGCCGGCAAGCGTGCTATTGGTGTCGCCATAGACCAGTGTCAGATCGGGTTTACACTTAATGAATGCCGCTTCAATAGCCTCGAGCATCCGCCCAGTCTGCGCGCCGTGCCCGGCGGAGCCAATCTCTAAATTGAAGTCCGGCGGCGCCATTTCAAACTCGTCGAAAAACACCTTGGACATCATCTCGTCATAGTGCTGCCCGGTATGAATTAGAATTTCATCCAGTCCGCGGATGTTCCCGATCTCACGGGAAACGACGGCCGCTTTAATAAATTGCGGCCGAGCGCCGACGATTGTTGCAATGGTTGCCATGTGAAAATAAGGGGACAGCTTTGTGTACTTTGAACAAAACTTCCTGATTTTTAGCGGCCACCCGATGACACCGCAAGCCGAGCGGTGTCACGCCCGCGTTTACAGTACGCTCTGCGGTCCAATTTGGTTCGCCTACCCATCCTATTCCGCCAATGCGCAATTATCGCATCGCCGTCGTGAGAATTCTGGCTGCTCTAGGTCTGAAGGGCGAGTTGCGAGTAGTGGCGTTTCCAGACCATTACTATAATCGGAAAAAGACGATTACTCGGCTTCTCTACGACGCCAACCGCCGCGTTTTACGCGAACGAATTGATATGGGCGCTAAGGTCCACATGTTTGTTTTGAACAATTTCACCCGTGATACGCGGGTGCTGCGCGAGGCCAAGGCGCTGATTGCGGACGGACATGATGTGACCGTGTTTGCCGTTCTGGACAACCAAACGCGAGAGCACGAAGTCGTCGAAGGAATTCGCGTCCGTCGCATGCGCCAGAGCCATTACTACCGCTATCCATTCGCAGTTTACGAACGTCTTGTCGAAAGACCCGCATCCCGGATCATGCGGCATTTTGTTTCAGAGGATCAGGAGCCGCAAACCGCATCGCGCGGGATATCTGATAGTGAGTCGGCAAAAACCGCAACCAACGGTCCGGTAACCGGTCCTTCGACCGGAGATGAATCGCGGGTAAATCCGGTCCGGCGTTTGTACCGGCATCTGCGAGCCAACATGGTTGGCCGTCTGGCGGTTTTGAAAATGGACGATTTTTACCGCAAGTGCCGCCGCGTGCTGCAGAAGGACCGCGCACACGTTTACCACGCGCACGATTTGCCGATGTTGCCAATCGCTTGCCGGGCGGCGCGACAGTTTGGTGGGAAAGTCGTCTACGACTCGCACGAGTTGTATACGGAGAGCGGTCATATGAGCGACCAGATGAGGCGGCATTGGCATCGCATTGAAGACGATTTGATCCACCACGCCGACGCTGTTTTCACAGTGTGCATTTCAATTGGCGAGGAATTGCAAGAGCGTTATCACATCGCCATGCCGACCATTTTGCGCAACTGTTGCGAACGGACGCCGATTGAAACCTCGCGCGATCTGCTTCGCGAGCGGACGGGCATTGCGGACAATACGCCAATTGTGTTGTACCAGGGCGGCTTTGCCCGCGGTCGCGGTTTGTACAACCTGATTCAGGCCACGAAATACATCGAGGGCGCGGCGGTGGTGTTTATGGGGTGGGGCAACATCGAAGACGATCTGCGTCGCCAAGTGCGGCGGGAAGGGCTGCAGGATCGCGTGTTCTTTATCCCGCCCGCGCCACAAAACGAACTGCTTTCATGGTCGTCGTCGGCGGATGTTGGCATCATTCCCTATCAGGCCGTACGATTGAATAATTACTACTCGTGTCCCAATAAACTTTTCGAGTATATCAACGCGGGCATCGCGGTTGCCGCCAGCGAATATCCCGAGTTGGTTCGCGTGATCGACTCCTATGGGGTCGGCTGTACCTTCAACCCGGACAGTCCGGAAGAAATGGGCCGAACGGTTGACTCGATGCTGAAGGACCGTGCCACACTCGACGAAATGAAACGCAATGCTCAGTCCGCTGCGGGCGAGTTAAACTGGCAGGTCGAGTCGGAACGGCTCGTTTCCACGTATCGCAATCTGCTCCCGTGAACGAAGAGATAACCGCGTGTTTGGCCATATTCGCCTGCTGATTCGACACGGACCGCTAATCCGGTTCCTGGTAAAGACCCGCCGCCGTGCCAGCGTATTTGGAATGCTGCTTGGCCGGACGTGGTTTCTGTTAAACCCGATTTCACAGGTGGCTATTTATTATTTTTTGGTCGTCGTCGTTTTTGGCGCCGTCCCCCGGCAGGGCATTTCGCCATTCATCCTCATCATGATGGGCGTGATGCACTACGGCTTCATTCAGCAGTCAATTTCAGCGGCGGGCAATTCGGTCCTGCAACGCGAAAAACTACTGCTGCAATTGAACATTCCGCCAATCATTTTCGTCGCGTCGTCGTTTTATTATTCAATTAAAGACTTCGTGATTGCGCTGGCGGTTTACTATTGTGCGCATCTGCTTGTTGGCCCGCCGCTTGAAGGCTCCGCTTGGTGGTATCCAGCAATTTTGGTGTTGTTGGTTCTATTCGCCTGGTCGTGCTGTTTATTGATGGCGACGCTGGCAGTTTATTTCCGCGATCTGCGTAACGTCACCCAAGTTGTCATGCGGATTCTGATGTACCTTTCGCCCGTGCTTTACACGGTCGAACGTGTCCCCCAAGAATTTCGCACGCTCTACTTACTGAATCCAATTGGCTGTTTATTTGGCTTGCTGCAGTGGTCCATCCTCGGCACCGCCGCGCCGCCGGTCCCGGCCATCGTCTCGATGTTGACGATTACGTTCGTTTTGCTGTTGTCGGCACATATTGTATACGCGCGACTCAGCCCTAACTTCACCAAGGCCGTCTGATGCAGCCGATTACTACAAGCAGAACGAAGATGCTCGAGGTCGATCGGCTGTCGATTCGCTTTAAGTTGTCGTGGGAAAAAACACGCACGCTCAGCGACAGTCTGGCCCGTCGGGTCAAGGCAATTCTGGGCGGGCATCGCACGCAGTATTTCGAGGCACTCAAAGAGATCACGTTCGAGGCGAGAAAGGGTGACATTGTCGGTGTGATCGGCCCCAACGGCAGCGGCAAGTCCACGTTGCTCCGGGCGATCTCCGGGATTTATCAACCGGACCGTGGCAATGTGCGTTGCTACGGGAAGGTTTCGAGTCTGCTCTCGCTCGGTACCGGCTTCGATCTCGCGCTGAACGGCATCGACAACATTTACCTCAACGGCATGCTCACCGGCATGGCTCCTAAAAAGATCGACTCGCAACTGGATGAGATTATCGAATTCGCCGAATTGCGAGATCACATCTACAAGCCGATGAAATACTATTCAAATGGGATGATCAGCCGGCTGGGGTTTGCGATGGTGCTGGCCATGGAGCCGGAAATACTGCTCGTCGACGAAATTTTCAGCGTTGGGGACATCGCTTTTCAGAAGAAATCCAAGCGGGTCATGCACGAGCTGCTCGAAAAGACAACCTGCCAGATGATCGTCACACACGATCTGCAACTCGTTCGGGAACACTGCAATCGGGCCATCTATATTCGCGAGGGTCGAATTGTTGCGGATGGTCAGGCCGACGAAGTCCTCGGAAGTTACGAGAAGGATTTTGCATGAAAACGGTCGGCGCATACATCAAAGACTGGCCTGGCCAATCGCGGCTTGTCGCCAAGTGTATGCAGCGTTGCGGGGCACCGGGCGACGTGCGGATTCAGCCGTTCGCGGTTGATGGCCAGTGGGGAGATTCGCGGGAAATCCAACCTGGCGAGTTGCACGAATCCACACATCCCCTTATTTGCCTTCACCCCACATCCTCCGGTTGCTTCGATTCTGCGTTCGTTGCTCCGGATTTAACGGTGTTTGAAAACGCCTGGGCGACTGCGTTATTACGGCAGCTAAACGATTCTCTCAAAGACGACGGCATCATCTGCCTGCCGTGGCGGAAGGGATTAGAGAATCCGCCGAAAGGCTGGAGCCGGGCCTGGCTACAACAGCAGTTCGGAGATTTGCTGCAAACATTTCGATCGCCCGCGTCTCCGTTGTTGGATCTGCCGTGGCGCGGGCGGCCAACGTGGTTTGGTTGCTTCCACCGCCGGGACGACATGCCGGCGCCCAGTTCGGTGCTCACATGGTGGTTCCGTGATCACGCCGCCGCGCGGGACGAACATGTTGCCATGCTTCTCGGCAAAACCACGCCACTGAATAGTAACTTGCGATCGCGGTGCAGCGAGTTTCTGCTATCCGAAACCAACGTATCCGCTACGCCAATTTCAGCGGATCCGGTGGAACCTTATTCGCTACCCCCAGCGCTGGATGCTGAGACCTTCTCTGCGCTGAGGAGCCACCAGAATACGATGAGCTACGCCCTGACGGGCGCAAATTATAAAAGCGCGGTCATGGGGCATATTCTGGAAACCCGATTTTCACACGACCGGCCATTGCGGATCGTCGATCATGGCGGGGGGCTGGGCCAGTTCGTGATCGAATTGCTGTTAGAGAATCCGCGCGTTGAAATGGCGGTGAACTGTGACGTCAATCCGTTGCACTTGATGCTCTCGGCGAG
Source organism: Pirellulales bacterium (assembly GCA_046582885.1). GTDB lineage: Bacteria > Planctomycetota > Planctomycetia > Pirellulales > UBA7805 > JAYZEI01. The sequence goes on from JAYGDO010000514.1 coordinate 12,715, forward strand.
GGTATTTGAATTCTTTCGCGACCTGTTGCGCGGCCGCTATTTCATGCAATTACAGCCTTCCGAGGAATTCGAATACGACAGTTCCTGCGACGTGATCAGTTTTATGGGTTCGATGTTGTATTTACCGCGCGGCGGCCTGGACAACACATTGGATCGCGGGTGGAATGCGCTGAATCCCGGCGGATTGTTGGTGATTCACGAAAACATCAAGCACGAGAGTTTCGCGCGAGACTACGAGATAATGTTTACTGCCGAAGAACTCAATGCGAGGTTGGAACGTTTCGGCAAGATCGAGTACTACGCATCTACTTCGTGCAAGCGTTTACCGCCGGATAAGGTTGGTAATAAATGTGTCTTTCGAGTCATCCAAAAATTCTCGTAGAGTTCCATGCGAATTGTCACGCCAGCACGAAGCGAGATCGCTGCCATTCAGCATCGGGAGTCCGCATTCTATTGGAGTAATTGCGCGGCGGGACTGGCCCGCAAGCACGGCATTCTGCAGGTTTTCGACGCAAGAATCGGCGCGAATGGCCACGCCTCGAATATCGCCACCCGCGGCACGGATTTGTCCGGCGATGAAATCGGGGACTTGAGCGTGTTTGAAGGGCCGATTCACTCTAGTGTTCTGCAGGAATTGGCAATTTCAGCCACAATGCGTAAAGCGGAGGTCCTTTATCTGTTCGATGCGGATTCGCGGCCACTGGGAAAACTAAACTATCCGGCCATCTCAACGCGGGTGATTCCGCCGTTAAACAGGGGCACGCCGGTCAAACCGGCGGATCCGCAGGCTTGGCAATGTGGGGATGAACGCTGGAATAACAGGACGATTCGCTACCAGCAACTTGACGCGGGGACTCCATGGACGTGCATTGCTTATGCTGGCGTAAAAAAGGCGCGGCCGGAATGGCCGATCGCCTTGTCGGACGGCAGGCGTGTTGTGTTGGGCGCGCCGCTACTGGACTTGGTCTGCTGCGGGCAGAGCTTTCCTCCGTTGACGGAGAGCTTTTATGCGGACGAGCAGTCGGATCGGCTGTTTGAAATCGAGAAGTGGCTTGTTGCGCAGTTCCTCAAACACTGCGCCGCCGCCGGAAAATCGGTGGTCCGAATCTTGGAGTGGCCTGCCCGATTCACTTCGGCGCTCACGGTCCGTCATGACTACGATCGCACGATAGCAGACGAAGACTGGGATTCGCTGCTAGCGTTCTATGATGGTTTGGGTATCAGAACTTCAATGGGCTTTCCAGTAAAGACAGTCAACGCTTTGCAAATGATCACGGCCGCCGCCCGCGGACACGAAATAAACGTTCATTCGGAGGCAGCGGATGTAGGAGGGTTTCACGCCGAAGTTCGGCGCATTTCCGCAGCGTCCGAATCGGTGCCGGTGGGAATGACTGCGCACGGCGGACACGGCGCGGCGGGGTTTCTTGGCGATGTACAATATGGGTGGTTGGAGGATTTCGGGATGTTGTGGACGGAGATGCTACGGCGGAGAACGGGACTGCCGTTTGCCGTTAACCGGATCATCGACGACGCACCCGGCCCGAGCGGTCTCGTGTCGTTTCCGTGGCATTATAGCCTCGACACCGGAACGTCAGCGGATGCTCATAGGGCTGCAGAACTTGAGAAGACAATTCCGTCATTACTCGCCGATAGGCGGCATGTAACACTGATGAATCACCCCGATATTCATGTCGACGAACTGAAAAAGTTAATCAGCGGATTCGACCTTTCGGCGACTTGGTGTGCCACTTTCCGCGAGATCGCCGAATGGACCAAGGTGGCGAAGCTCGACAGCGCCGCCGTGCTTGACGAGGACGGTTCGGTTCGAATACGGTTTCCGCGTCGGTTGCCCGCGGCGACTATTGTGCAACATTTGTCGGCGCAGGGCGCTACAAAAGAAATCGAGTGCGAAGAAGGTTGCCAGGAAGTTCGGATTCCCATTTCCTGACGGTTCGTCAATTAGATGGCAGACACTAAAGTAATTTGTATCGGCGGAGCACCCTCGTCCGGAACTACGTTGCTGGCGGATTTGTTAGATTCGGTGCCGGGGGTCATTTGCGGCCCCGAACTGAATATTTTTTGCATTAAGGAAGCCTATAGTTTCAACGGCGACTTCAAATCTCGCGTGGCTGCCAATCAACCGTTCGACACCGGCGCGGCCTATGCGCCGCGTTCGACGTTCTTTAACCGACGTCATCTCGGCGAGTGTGGATTAACGGAGCACGAATTGACGTGTCTGGTTAATGAGTCCGCTTCGATCAAGCAGTTTGTTGAAAGACTGGCACACCATTGTGGAGTGGTGCGCGACCGCAAGTTGAAGGTTTTCGCTGAAAAGACGCCGATCAACGTTTCAGCAGCGGAAGAGTTTTGTTCGTACTATCCGGATGGTTTATTCATTCACGTGGTGCGTGACGGACGGTCTGTTGTCGCTTCGCTGCTCCGCCGCGGATTTCCGCTCTATGCCGCTGCGTTTGTTTGGATGGCGCAAACCATGGCGGGCCAGCAAGCATCGCAAAGGTACGATAACCTCATTGAAGTGGCATTTGAGGATTTGCTCAATGCGCCCTTCACCAATGCCGTGAATATCGCCAGGCGATTGGGGATCGAAGCTAGCGAATCTGAGGTCGAACAAAAATTCAAGTCCAATGAATTTCGGAGATCGTTGCCGCGGGTGGCAAGCTGGTCGGCGGGCAAGTTCACCGGCGAATTCCGGCCACCTACGCCATACGACGAAGTCCTGTCCGAGTCCGAAGTCGCACTTTTGGAGTCGCTTGCGCTCGTTCACCTGCAGGCCAGCGGGCGGGCGACGTTCGTTAAACGGTTCTCCGAGTTATTGGCGGAATACAAATATCCGCCAACGACATCCGAACGGCGGTCGATCCCAGTCTCATTATGGCAACGAGCTTATCGGGAGCTTTATGCGGACGAGAATCATGCATATAGGCTGCGCCACGAACGCCGGAAAATGATTATCGATCCGCGCCTCTGTAAGTGGTTTGTTCCCGGCAGGGCTGTGACAAAAGATTGGTTGTCTGACCTGCGTCATGTCCGCTGGCCTACGCGACTGAAATCCTTTCTGGTGAATCACCCACTGGTGATGGCACAAATAATGATGATGAGTTCGATAGAATTTGAAGGCAAAGAGAAGATTCGGTCTGATGCAACCGGCAGCTAGTGAGGCGGAGTCACCGTTGGCGACTGCGGACACCGTTCACCGATTCATTGCCGACTGCTGGAGTTGCGACGCCAAGGGCAGCGGTTCTAGCCGGCGACAGTCCGTAGCGGCAGGATCATAGCGGCGGACGGGCTCACGTGTCCGAGATACCGCTTCACGACCGCTCAGCGACACTTGCACTGTTCTTCTTAAACGTCGGCAGCAGCCCGCAGAGGAATCCGAGGCCGTACGTCAAGTACATCAACAAATAGAGTAGCGGACTAGAGAGCACGGAAATCAGGTCTCCGCCTCCCCTGGCCGCCGAATAGAAACTCACCGCGGCAAATAATATTGCTCCGCAACCGACGCCAACGAGTACGAGTGCGTTGATGCAAGCCATCACCAGGGCACCCGCAAGCCCCAGTGCGAAAATTGTAGGCAGCAAGTGAACCGAACGGAGTGAATCGGGAAACTTCTTCGTCAGTTTTGCGCGAGCAACTCCGTAGCGGTACATCTGTGAGACGAAGGCGACAAGATGTGAGCGCTTGCGGTGTTCGACCGATGTGTCCGGTGTAAACCAGATATCGTGTTCCCGACGCGCGAGCCGCAAGTTCAGTTCGGCATCCTGGCCGCACCAGAACCGATCATCGAATCCACCGCTCTCGGCTAGCAGTTCCCTCTTGTACAGCGTAAATGCGACACTGTGAGCTACCTGATCCTGTTTTGCGTGAAAGCTCGAATCGACGCGTCCCATCCCGCCCATTGGCGACAGCATCGCCGCGGAAAACGCGCGTTCGGTACGCGACATATTTAGAGGGCGGTGTAGCGCACAGCCGATACCGCCGGAGGACGGCGGCAACTGCCGGAGTTTTTCGGTCAGCGTGCGAATCAGCGATCGATCTGCGACCGCGTGCGCTGAGAAGTTCAAGACAAATAACCCGTCCGCGGCCTGCAGGCACAGATTGCGGCCGGTCGCCGTGTTGTTCGTCGGGTTTTCAAGCAGTCGTATCTGCAAATCCGGATTCGCCTGGCAGAACTCTTCGATTAAGGCCGCCGTATTGTCCGTGGATGTGCCGTGCGCGACTAAGACCTCGATGCAGTCGAGCGGATAGTCTTGATCCGCGATACTTTGCAACGAAGCCCGGACGTGCCGAGCTTCGTTATAAACGGGGAGAAGAACAGAAACCTTGGGAAGGCTGGTTGGCGACGTGTCGGACATAATCTGTTAGAATTGGTGTTGCCCTCATCCTAATTCGACTTCGTCATTTCGGCCACAGCATGGACAGCCCCAATACGAAAGAGTCGCAGACTTTTGCACTGATTGGTGCGGCGGGCTACATAGCCCCGCGCCACTTACAGGCGATTCACGACACGGGCAATCGGCTCGTGGCGGCCGTTGATCCTCACGATTCGGTGGGGATTTTGGACCGCTACTTTCCAGAAACCGCATTTTTTACCGAGATTGAGCGATTTGACCGCTTTCTGGAAAAAAATCGCCGGGACAACTCCGTACCAAATGTCGAATGGGTTAGCATTTGTACGCCCAATTATTTGCACGATGCCCATGTTCGGCTCGCCTTGCGTGTGGGCGCCAATGCGATCTGTGAAAAGCCGTTGGTCATCAACCCGTGGAATCTGGACGCTTTGGCTGAATTGGAGCAGGAATCGGGCCAGCGGATTCACACCGTGCTGCAATTGCGTCTGCATCCGGGTCTGCTTTCGCTGAAGCAGGAACTGGCCTCGAGGCGACAGACCAGTCGTGCGGACATCTGCCTGACATATATCACCAGCCGCGGCCGGTGGTACGGTCGCAGTTGGAAAGGCTCGGAAGAAAAGTCGGGCGGTGTGGTGATGAACATCGGCATTCACTTTTTCGACGCGCTGTTGTGGTTGTTCGGGCCCGTGGAATCCAGCGAAGTGCACCTTGCCCAGCCCAATAACGCTGCGGGACGCCTGGAACTTGAAAGCGCCAGCGTGCGTTGGTTTCTTTCCGTTGACGCTGATGACTTGCCGGTGGAATGCCGCAAACTAGGCCAGTCCGCGTTCCGTTCGATCAAAATCGACGGCCAGGAAATCGACTTCACCACCGGTTTCGAAGATTTGCACACAGCGCTGTATCGCGAAACGCTGGCGGGCAACGGCTTCGGCATCGTTGACGCTCGGTCGAGCATTGAACTGGTTCACGGCATCCGCCACACGGTCGCAGAACTGCCGAGCGACGGCTCGATACGGCATCCGCAGCTCTCGTAGTTTCGAACAGTCGAGACGCCGCTGCCGTCCGTCTCTACTTCAACGCATCCGCCAGTCCGGGGACATCATTCACCCCTTCGGGAACTTCGATTGACGATCCCTCAAACGCCGTGCCGATCGGTTCCGCCCGACCGCCCAGGTGACGTGCCAGGAA
>JAYGDO010000195.1:0-6628 GCA_046582885.1 Pirellulales bacterium
GTGTGAATTATGCTTTTGAGGGCAGTTTTCGTTTGACGCCAAACCTAAAGGGTCGGCCTTTCCGGTCGTCGCGGTCGGTTGTTGCTGCGCCAGACTATCAGGCACAGAGTGGCCGACGGCCTTCGGCAAAGCATTAGTGTAAATCCCGCGAGGCAATTCGGCAAGAATTGCGGAACTTCTGGACAATTGAGCGGTTAAAATACATGGTATGCTATGCGCCGCTGGAACGGGCGTCGATCGGGAAAGGCAGTTTATGAATTGCGGAAGGCGACGACAACGCCGCGGGCTCGCACCACTTGAATTGGTACTGGCGCTGCCGCTGATGCTGTTCGTCATGGCGTTGTTCATCAACGCGGGTACTTCCGCAGCCTGGAAGGTTCGGGCACAGGGCGTCGCCCGCGACGCGATCTGGCGGACAAGATGGCCCCGCAACGAATCCGTGCCCAAGCCACAGCCCGCTAGTTGGCCGCGGTCGGCAGATATGGATCGCGGTACGGTGGCGGTGCTGCGGCAGTTGGACGAACAGGATCTCGATTTGCCGGTCGCCCGCGGTGCGGTGGTCGGCAACGCCCGTGTGAATCGCGACTTGCTGGACCCGACGGTGGGTGGCGTGCGCGGCGAAGCGTCCATCGAACGTCCGCGGCCACTGTTGCCGGCCGTGGGCGGCGATATGGAATACGACCTAGATCATCCATTGATCGACGGCGTGTGGACCTACGACGAGACAAATCTCTCCAGCGATAATCCCGTGCCGTATCGCTACGAAGATCATTTCGCCTACGAAGAAAACGGGCCGCAGTGGTACGAAAATTTGAAGATGCGAATCGGCGGCAATGATCTGCGCCGCATGCGCGTAATTTACGATTTTGGTGAAACACAAATCGGTGATTGGGCCGCTTACGAGCGGGCGGTCGCCGAAACCGTGCGGGCCGTGCAGACGACCAACGTGCTTCCGCTGAGCTATTGGATCACCGCGTGGGAAGGCGCGGACCGTTATGGCGATCCCGATTTTTCAACCTGGTATTACACGTACACGCACATCGATCCAGATACCGGCCAGTCGCGCACCAGGCGGACGCGACGACGTCTGACAGGTCTTCCCCGCCAAGTGTGGGGGACGTCGGATGCGGAGATTCCAGAATTCCACCCCCAACTGCGAACGTTCTGCGAGCGCGATTCCGAGCGTGCGGATGAAGTCGCTCGCCAGCGAGTTGATTATTTGATTGATCAAATTCGCGGCAGCGACCAGCCCGCCGTGCGTTCAAACGCCTATACGATGGCCGCCGCATATCGCAGCTTTTACCAAAGTGCCATCAGCGTGGTCGAGCAGCACTTACAGAACCTTCGAGATCTCAACGCGGCGGCTTCGCAAATCTCACAGGTTCAAGCTGAACTGGACCGTCGCCGGGCCGAATTAGAGCCGCGGATCGAAGAACTCACTGAGTTCCTGCAGCAGTTGTAATCATGGCGAGCGATAAACGACCCGCAGTTGAAGACGGCCTTTTCCGCGCGCCGACAGCCGATTCGCTTGCTGCGGAAGATCGCGGAGCCAAGGGGAATTCGGAAAGCTACGCCAAACGCGACACCAGCTACCGAAGCGTGGCGAGCCGCATCTCTGGTTGGACGACCAATCTTCTGGCGACGTCCGTCGTCCTATTGATCGCGTTGGTATTCGGTCGAAAACTGGTCCAGCTTTGGCGGCCGCCGGCGGCTGTTCCAGAAAAGGATACGCCGCAACAACTCGTGGCCTTCGACGATCCGCTAACCCCATTGCGACTAGAATTCGGGCACTCACCGATTATCATGCATCGACAGCCGTTCCTGGGCAGTACGCAAGACGCCATCGAGCAGCTTTGCAGCTCCTGCAGTAATCAGCTAGAGTCCAGTTTGCCGCCGACGGGCAAAGTCAGCCCAGCCGAGTCGATGTTGCTAAGGCGGCTGGCTGGCCGTAGCCCGCGGCATGATTCGCCGCCCAAGACAGGCCTCTACCAGTTGGATGAAGCGTTGCCGATTGTCGTTGGCACAAAACAAGTTGCACGGTCGGACGGTGTTCGCGACAATGGCACAATGCGGCAGCGCGTGGTAACTTGGGGTATAGCGGTTCCTGCAGCCGATAACCGATGGACGCTGTTTTCGTTTAGTCACGGGCGGGGTGTTGCTGCCGCGGATTTTTCGGATGGCGAGTCTGTCGGCATTGCCTTACCGCCAACAACCGTTCATCTGATGACGATTCGTTGGCCGGGCGGTGGCGGCGTTACCGCATTTAATGGCGATGACCGACCGGAAGAATGGGCGAAGTTCTATGATAACTGGTTCGACAAGCTTGGAATTCGCCGCGATGCCCCGTGGCGTAAAGGTGATCGCTGGCACGTGCGGTATTTGAATCGCCGGAAGGGTAAAGTCGTCAACTACGACATCCAATTCACACGCGACGCCTCGCAGACGCCGGATACTAGGTGGCGGGGGATGATTACTGAAACAACAACCAATCTAGACAGGGACGATTGACGAGAATTATGAAAGGCATACAAGGGCTCATTATCGCTGTGTTTCTAGGGCTGATTGGCGCGGGCGTTAATCTGGCTTACCTGTACAAAGGCCGTAATACGAATGACGAGAAATTCGTCGGTATCAAACAAGGCGTCAAACTCAAACGGGGCGAAACGATCTTGCAAGAGCATCTGGAAGAGGTGTCGATCCCCGAGGCTAACGTTGGCAGCCTTCAGGATTATGCGTACCTGTATTCCAGAGTGAATACGGTGGCCGGACAGAAGAGTTCTCGAAGTTATTCGGGCGAGACCGGCGAGCTGGTGATGCAGCAGGATCTTCGCACGCCGCACATGCGATTGAAACTAAAGCCGAACGAGCGGGCGGTTAGCGTGACGATCGATACCCGGGCAACGGTGGCTTCTCAGATTATCCCGGGCGTGACACCGGTTTCATTTTCGCTGCCAACGTCGCGCGGTACTGGCACCGCTCCGATGGGCGGGCAGTGGGAGTGGTTTGGCCCATTTGACGTGCTGGCGGTCGGCAACCGCATGGGCCAAAGTGACGTACTCGGGTCGCGTAAGATTTCGGCCAAGCAGCAAAATGTGCTGACGCTGCGGCTTACGGTTGGCCAAGGCGGCCAATACGACGCGCGATTTCTGGACCTGTTCAAATACTATCGCCAGTCAAACTTTAATCCGCTGATCGTGATGATCCATCCAAAGAGCGCGAGCGAAGAAGAATAATTGGCAGGAGGCTCACCCTCCCAACAGGCGATAGCTCAGTTGCCGGAAGGTTGTGGGTCTACTCCGCCTTTCCGTCGCAACAGTCGCGCCATCAGCCAGCAAATCATGGCCCACACCAGTCCCGCCGACCAACCCGCCAGAACATCCGTGGGATAATGGACACCGACGTAAACTCGGCTGACTCCGACCAGCAGAACAATCGTCATGGCCACGGCTAGGCAATAGAACTTAAGCCGTTTGCGGATCGCCATTTCCGCCACAACGGTCCCCAGCGTCAAATACACGACGGCCGACATCATCGAATGACCACTGGGAAAACTGCTGGTGACGACGTATGAAAGCTGAGACACTAAATCGGGACGAGGGCGGTCGAACGAATATTTGAAAATAGTTGCGATAACAACGCCGCCGAACGTGGCGGCCAGCAGCAAACACATCTCGCGGTATTTTCCCGACAGCGCCATAAAACCAGCAACTGCGAATGTGACAATCGCCAGCACGACGACGCCACCCAGTGCCGTCAGATCCCGCCCCACTTCTTCCAGCCATTTGGGGCCAATCGGAATGGCCGGTTCGTCGGCGTGCCGCATGGCGAGGATCATGCGATCGTCGAACGACTGCGTTTTACCTTTGAATACTTCGTCTGCTATTTCGATAAAACACCAGGTCCCGCCAACGCACAGAAACGAAGCGGCGAGGACGGCAAAAGGGTGATCACCGAACCAATCGAGTAACCGGCCGAGCATCTATTCCTTCACTTTCTCCGCGACTTCGGTGTCTCCGCGGTAAATCCTGTTTATTTGAATCAATAACTAACGCGCCAACGCACGTTAAAGAGCCAGATAATCGCACCGAGCACAATGATGTTGAAGAGGAGTGTGAACAAGATGTGCGAAAAGAACAGGCTCCACCCGCCGCTCCCGGCGCGCGCCTGGCCCACGTTCGGTCGTTCGTTCTTCATTTTCAGCGGTAACGAGTGAACTGCGGAAAACGGACTCGACAGGCTTCCATGGTAGACGACGTTCTCGAGCTGCCTCGCCAGTCGTGTCGGTTGGCGGGGGCGAGCTTTCACAGCGATTCGATTTGCGGGGGACAACGGCACGGAAGCCTCCGTGTCGATTGAGGTTTCGTCCGCTGCCACGCGGGCCACGCCACCGCCCGCTGCTGCGACACGCTTGACCACAAAGGCTCCGACAAAGTATTGAATCGCGAAGGGCAAGGTGAACGCGGCTAGAATCACCAGGTACGAAATCGTCAAGCTGACCGAAGTCTTCCGGAAAATTACCGAACAGAACAGAGCGATCGCGGCCGTCGTCACGCAGGTGATTGTGACGATGACCAGATAACCGACCATCGTCCAGAGATTGTTCCAATAATCCGGCACCATCAACACCGCCAGGGCGACCGGCCACACCAAAAACATTGTTAACACGGTTGAAATACGGAGGCCGGCGAACAATTTTCCCCAAAGAATCTGCCGCGGCGACACGGTCGTCGTTAAAACTAATTCCAACGTTTCTCGTTCGCGCTCACTTGTCACACGATCTGCCGAAAACACCGGGCCCACCAGCATGTTGAACAACAGCACATAACTGATATACCACGGCGCCAGATGCGGAAAGATATAAAAGCAAAACGCCATCAGCGGGATCGCTAGGAACATGCTGACTTGGATTACGATACGCAGCATCAAAGTTCCCTGACTAAACAACTCGCTGTGCATCTCTTTCTCGTAGACAGGATTGGCGCCGTCGGGAATCAAATCGTTGCGTTTCGGCGGCGCGAACAGTTTGTCGGGGAACTGGTCGCTTTGAATGACCATGCCGACCGCTTGTTGCATCTCCTGTTCGATATCGACAACCTCCTTGCCTTCGCTGCCTACGTCGGGCGGATACATCAGACGTTTGCAGGTGGCCTTAAACAGAACTACGAACACTGCAGTCGCTGCGATGGGCAAGATGGTGATCGAAAGCAATAGCCGTTGTTGGCCGAATGCAGACAGCGAATACCAAAGCAGGGCGCCCAACATCGCCACCGGTAGGATGACCACATAGGAAACGGTTAGCGCTGCCATGGTGCGCTGGAAATAGCTGCTGCAGGCAACGCTGACCATGCCGAAGCAAATCACCGAAAAGGCGAGCGCCAGGTATGCGGCGAGTACTTCGTACAGCGAAATTCCGCCGAGCGGCACACAGAGCATCACGATCGGCAACGAGCAGACAATCAGAATGCCCAAATGGCAAAGTGCGGCCAACAGTTTGCCGAGAATAATGGCGGACGGCCGCAGCGGGCTGGCGAGCAGACTTTCGTAAGACTTGCGTTCCTTCTCGCCTGTGATGCTGCCGGCCGCAAAACTGGGAACCATCATCGACGCGATGATGTACTGTCCGATGAAAAACAAATCGACCAGTTGTTTGGCCTTACTCGAAGATGTCATGTCGATTTGCTGCTCGGCAGGCCAGGCAAGCCAGACGACGCCGCCCAGTAACGTCAGATAAACCAGCAGCAAGATGAATCCTCGATTCATCCGCAGATTCGCCAACAACTCGCGCTGCAGTACGGGGTTTTCGAGCAAGAACATAGTGAGCCGCGAGGCCGTTATGATTTGTTTTTGCAGAATCGCTGCGGTCAGAGATCAGAGCTACAAGATAACTCCAAATCGAGATACTGCCAATCGCGGGGCCCGTTTCAGGATGATAATGCAGATCAGCGCGAAAGTAGAGTGCCGCCCGTTCCATCTGTCGCCACCCACCCGTATATCCACTTGGAAACGGCGAAAGAGCGGTAGCCGTGCGTTATGACCCGGTCCGTGGCGTAGCGAGAGGTCGGAGCGATTGAGGTTGTCGTCTGGCCGCCGCTTCGCACCGCGCCGCAGTCTGCGAAAGAGGGTGTCAAACCCCGGTAAACTCGCGATACCAGTCAACGAACTTCGCGACACCCTCTTCAATCGCCGTGTTCGGCTGGAAACCCACATCGCGAGTCAGGTTGTCGATGTTCGCCCAAGTCGCTGTCACGTCGCCCGGCTGCATTGGCAGTAGATTTTTTTTCGCCTTGCGGCCGAGACACGATTCCAGGATTTCGATCAAGTGCATCAATTCCACGGGCTGGTTGTTGCCGATGTTGTACAGTTTGTAGCACGCGCGGCTTGTGGATGGGTCGGGCGTCTCGCCCGTCCAATCGGCGTTCCCTCGCGGCACACGATCCGTGATGCGGACCAAGCCTTCGACAATGTCGTCAATGTAAGTAAAATCTCGCCTCATCTCGCCGCGATTGAACACATCGATCGGACGCCCCTCGAGAATTGCCTTTGTAAAGATGAACAGCGCCATGTCGGGACGGCCCCACGGGCCGTAAACCGTAAAGAACCGCAGCCCCGTTGTCGGTAACTCGTACAG
>JAYGDO010000652.1:0-6366 GCA_046582885.1 Pirellulales bacterium
TGTTGACTGGGATGAGGTCAACGCGAGGTTTCGTCTTCATGCTTGAGATCGGGTTCGGCCCGCAATCATCCCTGTTGATGCCGACTGCTTTCAACCAATACTCAATCAACTCAATACTGGAATTAGAAAGAGACGCCGAAATGAAATCCGTTTCCATTCTGTTGTCACTACTGCTTGTTGTCATCACCTCTGCGGTTGACGCGCAGGAAAAACCGGCAAAAGAAAACGTTGAGCTGGACAAACTTGCCGGACAACTGAAAGCTGCTGTGAAAGCGGGCAAGCTGAGTGAAGAGGAAGCGGTCAAAAAATACAAATCAGCGGCGGGGAAGCTCAAAGGCATCCCCGAAAAAATCGGCGGCACAAAGAAACAAGGCAAGCCCGAAAAGAACGGGTTCGTAATCAAACTCAAGCGGTTGGTCGAGGCGGGCAAGCTGACGAAAGAGGAGGCAACGGATCTGTACCGATCCGCTGTCGAAATAAAATCGAACTCTAAGAACGGCTTGAACAAACCCGGTTTTCGAAATTTCAAGAAGCTGAGCCTGGAAGAGCAGAGGGAGCTGAGCAAAACACTGCCAACCGTCTCGACGGCGGGTGAAAAGGAAGGGCCGGCTGCAACGGGCCTCTTTGGCTGGGTGGCCGCAGCGACCCATCGGTTCATGGATAACAGTCGCACGGGTGAACCGAGAAAGATTCACGGCATGTCATTTCGACTCGACCATCGCGATCACGATACGATTGGTCGAACCTGGGACAACGTCACCATTCGCATTGCTCACGGCGACTGGAGTTCGATCAAGTACAACGCATCGAAAGAATTCAGATTGATCGATGAAGCGGTCGTTACTTTCGACCGGGAATGGAGTTTCCCCACACTGAAAGGATTTCCCGCACTCGAACCGGCCGAATGGGGCGGGCCTCGAAACTGCCTGAACTTTCGCTTCGACAAACCGTTTGCCTACAACGGTAAAGACGCAATTTTTGTCGAGTTCGTATTCAGCGGGGGAAAAGCCGAAGACGGCCGCCCGTGGAAAGGCGATCTGCCGTTCGGTTTTGAATACTTCCTCGACTCGATGCCGGAAGAGGGCGGCTGGCGGGTCGCCGAAAGACCCCGGGGCCTGTTTCGTGCCCCACGCGTTGAAGCGGCGACTTCCTACACCGCCGGCGGTCAGTCGGTTTGGACCGCGGCCGCCAAAGGCCTGCCCTACATCAAATGGGCCTTCGGCAAGTAGCCCGCTTTTCCGCGGCGACCGCAAACTCGATCGCCCTGCCCTTGCCCGCGGGAGGGCGTGAGGGAGATGAACCGCGGATGATTGCCACGTTCACACCCGCAGCGCGTCGACCGTCATGAAAATCACGACCCGACGCATCGTCTGTGCCGCCTTCGTGTTGCTGGTCGCGGAATCGACGGCGCGGTCGCAGCCTTTCGCTAATTTTGAAAGCCCGCAAGCACATCCGATTGCGATCTCGAAAAACAGCGAGCGACTCTACGCGGTGAACACGCCCGGTTATTCGCTGTGGGTGTATTCGCTCAAGAATCCCGCGTCGCCGAAAGTGACGATGCGGGTGCCGGTCGGAATCGAACCCGTATCGCTGGCCGAGCATACTGCGAACGAAATTTGGGTGGTCAGCCACGTCTCGGATTCGATCAGTGTCGTTGATCTTTCGATCGGAGCGGTCGTTGAAACGATCCAGGTGGGCGACCGACCGGGCGATATTGTTTTTGCCGGCAATCCCAGACGCGCTTTTGTCACGTCGATGACCGGGCGAAATGTGGCGGTTATCGATCCTCGGACTAGGCGGGTCGTCAGCGCGATTCCGATTCCCGGAAACGATCCCAGGACATTGCTGGCCAGTGCGGACGGCAAAACCGTCTGGGTGGCCATCGGTCGATCGGGCAACCGGACGACCGTCGTTCCCCACACGATCGCCCCGCCGCCGCCGAAACCAACCAGCGATCAGCTGCCCGCCGCCCCCCCGCAGGGGATCATTGTCAGTAGCGAAGATCCGAATTGGAAACGGCGGCTGCAGGTCGATCTGGCGGACGACGACGTCTTCGAATTGGACGCCGCGGAACTGAAAGTGCGACAAAGCTACAAGGGCGCCGGCACAATTTTGTTCAACCTCGCGCAAAAACCGGGAACCGAGGAATTGTGGGTCGCGAACACAAATGCCCGCAACCGGGTTCGCTTTGAACCCCGTCTGAGGGGGCACATCATCGACAGCCGGGTCACCCGAATTACCGCGGGCGCCAACCCGGACGTTTCCGTCAGCGACCTGAACCCCGATCTCGACTACCAAAAACTGCCCAACCCGGCGGCCCTGGCGACTGCGCTGTCCCAACCGACCGATATGGTGTTCGATCGAACCGGCAAAAGGGCATACGTCGCTGCATTCGGGACGGATCGGATCGGCGTCCTCGACGGCAGCGGCCGGGTTGTCGCGCGGATCGACGTGGACGGCGATGCTGGGGCCGATAGCGGACCGCGCACGAAACGCGGACCGCGGGCCCTGGCGGTCCATCCAACTCGCGACTTGATTTACGTGCTCAACCGACTTTCCAACAGCGTGTCGATCGTCGACACGGTGCAGCAAAAAGTTCTCCGCGAGTTGAGCATGTTCGATCCGACGCCGAAAACCATTCGCCAGGGGCGCGGTTTTCTGTTCGACGCCAAGCTGTCGGGTAACGGCTCCGCGTCGTGTGCCTCCTGCCACGTCGATGCCGACCGTGACGGCCTAGCCTGGGACTTGGGAGACCCGGGAGGCAAGTTGTTCGGCACCAGTACCAGTTCGATACATCCGATGAAGGGCCCGCTGTTGACGCAGACGCTCCGCGGTCTTGCGGGCGAGCGGATTTTCCACTGGCGGGCGGACCGGCCGGGCCTCCGCTTTTTCAACGGCACGATCGAAACGCTGCTGGGCGGCCGGCCACTGAACGACGACGACATGGATTTGTTCGTTGAATATTTGCAGAGTGTTCGTTTTGTGGCGAACCCCCATCGGCCGCCGGACGACACGTTGCCGGCCGGGCCGGAAGCCGCCAGCGCTAAAGACGGCGAGAGAATCTTTCTCACCCGCAGGGACATCGGCCGTGAAGGAACGAACACGTTTCGTTGCGTCGATTGCCACACCCGGGCGTCGGGATCGGGAGGCTTTGGGTTTACCGGACTGATCGGCCAGCCGACGAAGGCCGCTCAACTGCGCGGACTTAATGAGCGTACGGTTCGCGTCCCCGGGACGAAGGATCGGATTTCCGGTTTCGGTTTCGGCGCCGACGGCTCAAAAGAGGACTTGATCGCATTCTTGGCCAAATCGCATCGCTTCGGCGAACTGACGATTCGGGAAAAGGAGTCCCTGCAGCGGTTCTTGTTGGCCTTCCCGACGGAGACCGCGCCGATCGTGGGCTTCACGCGTACGGTCCGGGGGGCAAATGCCGCCTGGAAGCGGGTCCGTGCGGATTTGCAGTTGCTAATGGCGCAGGCTGAAATTGGCAACTGCCAGTTGCTCGTGCAGGGCTTTGTAGGCAATCGCCGGGTGAGCTTTACATACGAGCCGGCAAAGAAAGTATTCGTTCCGAATCGCCGACCTGCCGCAGCCCGCGAGTTCGCAAAACTGATGGAGTCGCTCAAAGACCCTCAATCCGTTCTCTCATTCTACGGCGTACCGCCGGGCATGCAGGAAAGGCTGATGCTCGAACCCGGTAACAACTAGTCCGTTGCGGAGCGGAAGGCGGTGACGGCGTGTGGTTGCGAAGATTAGCGGCGGTTAGTGGTTGATCTCGCAGCTCGGCAAAGCCTGACACAGCCGTGTTACTTAACCCCGATTCTCTCACTCACCGTGGTACAAAGACCGGGGCGGTCATTCGGCCCCCTGTTCGGAGTTGTCAATTGTTCGCCGCATGGCACGTATGCGGTCGTACTGGTAGTGGTATTTTCCGTCCTGTTTCCGGTACCCGACCTGGGTGGCATAGAACAGGTACAGCCATTCCCGGCCATCAACTTTAGTGACAAACGCTTGAGGAACATGACACGCATCGGCATCCTCGTCCGGAGGAATGAAGTCCAGCTTGCGCCACGACGCGCCGTCGGCGGAGACAGCCTCGCGCAGTTGCCGGCTCTTCCAGTGCGATTCGCCCGGCCTGACGGGGTATCCGGGAGGGTCCGAGAAGCAGTGATATCTCTTGCCGATTCGGATGACCTCCGGATTGGGCCAGTTCTCGATTACAGGGTGGCGTAAGTTGTGTGTGATCCTGAAGCCGCCTGCGGTCATGAAATTCCCCCTGTTCTCGGCGGATCCCATGCACACCCCCTTGCCCGGAAGCCAGTAGTCGAACCAGAGCCGCCACTTGCCGCCCTCGCGGTGCAGCGATGGTCGGTGGAAGTCTCCGATCCGGCCGGGTTCCGGTTTCGGGTCGGCGGTGTCTTCACCGCGGATCAGCAGAGGCTGCTCCGATTTTTTCCAACGGATACCGTCGCCGGAGACGGCCCCCATCAGGCACTGCACCATGCCGGTAGGATAGCCCGCCCTTTTGCCGAAGTGTTTTGATGTCGCGCTATAGGCCATGTAGTACCGGCCGCCTCTCAGGACCACGGACGGGTCGCCCACATGCCATGCTTCGTACCAGCGGTCGCTGGCGTGGAGAACGGGAGCCCATTTTTTAGGGTTCATGGTCGCGTCCCAGGTGTTTCCCCTGCTGTAGACCTCCCAGAAGCGGAGATCCTTCGACCGGGCGTGGAAGATCGCGTCACTGCCCGGGACGTTCTTGTTGGAGTGATCCGCGGCCCAGCCGAAGAACCACATCCTGTATCGATAATCGCCACCGGTCTCGACGACACAGGGATTGTACATGTTGTTGAAGTTCGTCAGCCGGCTGCCTTTGTCCCTCTGCCATTGCCCTGCCGGGGCCAAGACCACGGATGACAGGCTCAACAGAATCGTTGTCGGCAGAAACTTGCTCATTCGATTTCACGACCCGTACGCTGGTGTTCTCTCGGCCGGGGCGACGGTTTGCGGCTAGCCGCCGCCTTCGTCTTTCGCGGCGGAACCTGACTGATTGAGGCCCCAAATCCGGCCATAAAGAAAGTCCATATCCGGTTTCTCGGTTGCGTAGAAGTGGACCCAGATATAGGCGTGGCTGAATGCCGCGACCGCAAGTGCCGCTGTCGACCCCAAGCCGACGGCGATGGCCCAGCAGAGAAGGAACGCATAGCAGTACATGGCGTTGCTGGTGAATTGGAAAATGCCCTCGCGCACGGGAGGCATGTCGCGGTACCGCGGGTCGAAATGATCGGCACCGGCAGCCCTGGCAAACCCAAAGTATCGCGCGACGCTGTACATGGCATAGAGTCCGGGCAAGGCAAGAAGAAGTGTTATGGTTGCCTGTGGGAGAGTCTGGAGAATGAGACTGCCGCGATCCATCCAAGCCAATGCGAACAGAGTGACGAAGCGACCGCCAAATAGCAGGAAGAAACAAATGGCATACGTTTGAAATCCTATCGTCTTGCTGATCGCCGCCGACCTCAGTTCGAGCCGCCACGCCTGCCATACGTAAATCTGATGCGCCAGGGGTAAAGCGATGGCAGTCCAGAAAGCGGCCGGAAAGGGCTCTCCCAGATGTCCCCAAGCCACCCCAACCAAAGCGAGCAGGGTCGCCAGGCAGGCGAAATGTAACAACTGACCTGCCCAGATTCCGGGTGGTGTCCTGGCGGTTGTCATGGCGAACTTGGGCGATGGGAGCGGATCATGGTAACCCGGCGAAGGTTAGCGGCGGCGGTTCGTGCGCGATCTGGCAGTTCGGCAATGCCCGCTGGAGTTCCTTGGCATCGGTGACGTTGCTGTGGTCGAGGGACACGTCCACGACCGCCTTGTTTTCATCGAAGAGGACGCGCCCTCCCAGTTCCTCAATAGCGGCAATCGCTCGAGCTTCGTCAGAGTCCATGTCACGCTTCCCGGATAGAGAGCAAACGTATACCAAGCCGCCTCGCCGCTCATTCTCGCGGTGTTGTGGCCAGATTGCAAGAAACGGGTGGAGGCGGATTGTTGCGGTTCGATCTGGCGGTCGAAGCGGATTGGCTGGTGGCACGCTCTCCCGCCGGCGCCTAGAATCGAGGGGTCGGTATTGTATCGGGCTGCTACGCAAAAGGTGACGCCGTGAGCGAAAACGATCCGCATGGTGGAGTGGACGACAAAAAACAATCGAAGCCCTCGCCGCCAGGCATTTCGCCGGGGTCCGTCTGTCGCCGCTTGGTGGGTTACGGTCTCTTAGCGGGCTTGGTTTTTGTCTGTTATCGGTCCTTTACTGCCCGCGAGTCCGATCCGTATCCGTGGTACCAAATAAAATCCGAAACGGTCTCCTTTGCGGAACGCTAT
>JAYGDO010000076.1:0-3799 GCA_046582885.1 Pirellulales bacterium
GTTTCGTACGCCACGGCACAATCCGAATCGAGGCGGAGCGACGCCGTGCAATCGGCAATCGCCCGGTCGTACTCGCCCTTTTTGACGTAGGCGTCGCCCCGGTTGTTGTACACCCTGGAAACGACCAGCGGGCCGTACTCTTTGCCGTGCTCGCTGCTGTACTCTTTGCCGTCCTCGCTGTTGATGTAAGCGTCACTCAGACGGATCGCCTGGTCGTATTCATGAATCGCCCTGTCGTACTCGCCCTTGACGGAGTAGATGTAGCCCCGTGTGGAATACGCGAAACAATCGTCGGGATTGAGGAGGATGGCCTCGGCATAATCTGCCAACGCCTTGTCCTGGTCGCCGTTCTCGAAGTAAGCGGCACCCCGCATGCGATAAAACCCGGCGTCGGGCGATTGTCTCTGAGTAGTCATTGTTCAAACTCCTAAAATTGTGATGCCTGGCGTAAAATGCGGTGTCGTTGTCCTGCTGCACTTCCGTCTGTAGCGGCGGGCCGCAACCGGGCAAACCGGCTGCGGCCGCGACGGATCACACCGCGATGACGCTGCCGTGAACCAGTTCTGTTTCGAAACACAGGGCGGATGCGTGGTCCTTGGCAACTTCGGTGCGATACTCTTCGCCTTCACCGACGGGGTCGACCTGGTCCCAGTTCGCATCCTTGGCCGCTGCCAACACCTGCTCAACATCGGCCTTCCCGGCGAGGTCTTGTTCGGCCTGCTCCGAGAGTGCGTCCGCAATGAAGCCGGAGAGCAGCCGGTCCCATACCTTGCGGCAGGTTTCCGCTTTGTCGAACAGCTCGATCGCAACGACCTTTTTGCCCAGAGCGACGGCAACGCCCGTGGCGCCGTCGACGTAGCGGATTTTTTCCTGGGCCTCGGCGATAGGTTCCTCCAAGGCTTGGAACGTGTCGGACAGGGCAAACGTTGGCGAACACAGCCTGTGTGACGTCTCCAATTTCTGAACCCCCTCCCAGACCTTCCCCTGGTCGGAGTGGTGTTCTCCGCTCTCCTTGACCGACCGATTGACAGAGCGTTTGAGTTCCCCCCTGATTTTGGACGGCGCGTGCCGGCCGCCGGACGACAATTGCCGCGACTTGTAATTCCAGCGGCCCTGCTCGACACAACTGACGGGGATTTTGGTCTTCCCTCTACCAATCAATATCGAGGTGTTAGAAATGCGGTCCTGTTTCGCGCCGAGAAGGCCCTCGCCTTCGAGGAACAGTATCTTGCGATCGCCTTTGTTGGTGACAAGCAGCTCGGGCACCGACCCCTGTATGGAGACCTCTTCGATCGTGAGCAGACCGGCCTCCATGGCCTCGTCGGAAAGCAAATAATCGACCGCGGCCTTTACATCGGTAACCAATTCATCGGCAAACAAGGGGAACACGGAGAGAGGCCCGTGCACCCGGGAATCTTCAATACGTACCTGGGGAAGTGTGAATGTCATCGCGAACTCCTTTGTGTTGTTAAAAGTAAGTAAAGTGACAACCGGTCCGGACGGCTGGTTCGCGGCGAAAGTATTTCGCAGCGGGCGGCCGAAGCGGTATCGCCGGGCCCGGCTTCGGCCGGTCGCGGCGGCAGGCTCCAAGAGCCTTTACATTTGGTTTCCCTTTCAATGGCTGTGGGCAATTTCTGTTTCCGGTTCGAACCGAGGCGTGTCCGAGGTTTCAACGCCCGGCGGATCCAGGGTGACCTGCTCCCACGCACGGTCGCGGCCGGTGAAGTGGCCCGACCGGGCGACGTCGATCAGGTCCTCGCTGCCCGTGTACCGCTCGCCAACGCCCGCGAGGGACAGATCGGACAACCTCTCCCACCGCGAAACATCCAGCGGCTGACCGTCGTTTCCGCGGAGCGAGACCAGCCTGGCCCTGTCCGCTCCCGGTATGAAAGCCACCGCGGCCGTACATGCGGCGGCCGTTCCCGTCAGCACGACCGCCTTGGCGATACGGCGGGCCATGATCGCGCCGGCCCGGTCCGCTCTGAACAGGTCCTTGCCGCTCAACGCGCCGCCGCCGATCGGAACCCGCGGTCCGTAGGCGTCGACGACCAGCTTTTTGCCGCTCAGACCGTTGTCTCCATCGGGTCCGCCGACGGCAAAATTGCCGGCCCCGTTGACGGTCACGTCGTCCGGCACGGACGGGTTAAAACCGGGAATCGCCCCGGCCGCAATTTGTAGCTCATGCTCCAGGACGGCCAGTACCTCGCGGCGGAGATCGATTTGGTTTCCGGCCAGCTGCTGTTGCAGCGAGGTGCTCAACGCGGTCAGTCGGGAAGCGTCGCCCGAATTCTCGTAGAGCACGAACACTTTGCCGTCCGGGCCCAGCTCCAGTTGCGGGTGCTCGCTGCGTAACCGGGCGAGCCGCAGCGAAAGCCGCCACGCCAGCCAATGCTCCGGCGGCAGGTAGTTCGTACCCGGTAGGTCGACCGCGTAGCCGGTCACAACCGACTGGTCGTCGGCCAGGCTGCGAAATTCTGCTTCGCCGTCCAACAGCTCGCCGAGATAGAGATCGGCATGGATTTCCAGTTGCGGGGGTGAGGGATACCACGGTTCGTCGTAGCCCGCGGAACGAAATACGCCGCGTACAATCCCCTCGACATCGATGGCCTCCGCGTCGCGGCAGGCCAGCCTGCCCGTAACGAATACATGATTGCGATGCACGGCAACTTCGACGCCAACCGCAGCCCGCTTTTGGCGGCGAGAGGCGTCCTGAACCAAGGCGTCGGCGATGCCGTCGCAGAGCTTGTCCGGGTGTCCGGGTAGAACATACTCGGCGGGATAAATCGGGTGCGGATGCGGCATGATGGTGGTCTCCTTTTCTATACGCGCAGTTGAGCCCAGTGGTCGGCATAATCTTCGAGAAAACGACGAGTAGAACCCTCCGGTGTGAGTGCGACGCCAAGCTTCACGCCGCGGAGGGTTTTTTTATATAGAGAAAAACTTGGATCTCTCACTTCTCCATCGGTGATGAGGACCGCACGCCGGACGTTGTGCGTGCGGATGTGTTCGGCCACACAGTCGATGTCGGTGCCGCCGGTCGAGATGCAACGGCCCCGCCGCAACTGCGGCAGAGAAATATCGGCGACTTCCGTCGAAAACAAATGGATTTTGGGGTGCACGAATTGCCGGCAATCAAGTACGGCACCGTAGAGGGCCCCCTTCAAGTCGCCGATGCTGCCGCTGACGTCCAGGTAAACGTGTACTTTTTCGCCGCACCTGATCAGGCGGGGCGAGGGTACCTGGCCGCCGTATAGCAAACAGGGGCTGCCGAGGCTGCGGAGTACGACGCCGCGGCGATCGCGGGTCGGCAACGCCACCTGTACCGGAGTGGGCTCCTGCCGCCAGTCGCGGCCGCCGGATCCCGAGTCCTGGACACCGCCGACAAGCCGTAACAGATTCCGCAGGACGTGACGTTTGCTTAGCGGGCAGACCGCCGGCAGCGTCAGGTCGGCAAGCGAGCGTCCCCGAAACGGTTCGGGCGGGTCCGGCCAGTGCTTGACGATACTCCGGACAGCCTTGAACGGCAGGGATTTGTAGGGGTCGTTAGTTTCATCGTGATCGCCAATCAGTACGACGTTCTCCGCCGCAATTTCGGGAATGTGTGTGCGGAAAATCTCGTAAAGTTCTTCGTAGGTGGCTCCTTTTTCCGAGTAGAGCGAACGATAGACGTCGGCCAGCTCGACGCGACCGCGGCCCTCGAGAGCCGGCGGCGTGGCGACCGGATTTTCCGGCGAAAACTCGGCCGGCGGACGCAAAAGGCACTCGGGAAATTTGCGGTCGGAGTAAAAGTCGGTGAACA
>JAYGDO010000110.1:0-7152 GCA_046582885.1 Pirellulales bacterium
GTGCCGGTGTAATAGTCCAAACCTCGTGCGATGGTAAGATCCAGTTTGACGCGCTCCGGAGCAACTCCGGCTGCGCTGACTGCGGCTAGTAGTTCGGCCAGTATATCTGTGCCTTCGCGGCCCACTGCGCTTGCTGCTACCAGCGGACCGACTTGTGCGAGGACTTCTCCGGCACTGCCGGAAATGTCCGAGAGCCGCAGCACGTTGTCGGCTTGTTCTGGCGTCGCGCCCGCATGCTCGACCATTTCGGCCGAGACCCTGTCACGTCCGATTTTCGACAGTTTGTCGAGTGCGCGCAAAACCTCGCCCGCCCGATCGGCCAGGCCGAGTATTTCCAACAGCCCCGTCAACACCTTGCGGTTGTTGATGTGAATTGTGAAACGCTCAAAGCCGATCGCCCGAAACAAATCGTGGATGACCAGCGCCGTTTCGATGTCGGCCGCAGTCGATTTTGTGCCGATTGTGTCAAAATCGCATTGCATGAATTCGCGGTAACGCCCGCGCTGAGTATTTTCACCTCGCCAGACTGTGGCGATGTGATATCGCTTGAAAGGTGTGCCAAGTTCATTGGCGTGCTGGGCAGCGAATCGGGCCAACGGTACGGTGAGGTCAAATCGCATGCCGATTCGACGACCGCCATGGTCCTCGAAACGGTACATCTGTTTGTCCGACTCGGCACCGCCCTTGCCTAGCAGAATTTCTTCGTATTCCAAGGCCGGCGTATCAATCGGCGCAAATCCGTAACTGCGGTAAACCTTGCGGGCCGTTTCAACGGTCTTTTCTCGTGCGAGCATCGCGGCCGGCAAGTAATCGCGAAAGCCCTTAAGTGTCCGCGGCTGAATGATGTCCTTCTTTGTCATTCGATCACTGAACGTGTAGTGAGGGCTTGAGATTCAGCCCACGACTGGCAGCAGCGGTGGTTTGGGGCTGCGAATGCTCTGCCCGTTGTCTGTCGGCAAAATAGCCTCGGCATATTCGCCGATCTGTTCGGGCGTTTCCCAATAGCGATCATAGGTCCAGTCGTCCTCGTATTCGCACTCGTTGGTCGAATAATCGCGGCAAATCTGTGGCCGTGTCTCGTAGATACCGCACCGCTGATCGGGTTGCAGGTGATCGCATTTGTTATGGACCATCAAATACCAATCATCGTCTTCACAAAAGATCGTCGTTTCACCGTGCAACATATACCAGCGAATGTACTCAAAATCTTTCAAAGTATCGGGCGTTTCGAGGGGCAGAGCAAAGTAACGACAGCATTTTGCGGTACAGTGATCGCATAGAACCTGAGAAGGATCTATGTCTTCGCGGTTTGGCTTGAAAGCAACCGTTGACATGGCGATGTCTCTTTAGAGTATGTCCTAATGCAGGTGTGCGAACAGCGTAACACACAAGTAAAAAACTGACCAGCCATGAGGTAGCGGCCACCGGTTATCGACTACGGGTCGTTTAACTTCAGGGCAATGTTGGCGGCTTAACGGGGCGACATTAGGTGGGTGTCAAACAGAAATGCATGCCTGAAAACTGGCGGTCATGACGCAGAGGCGTTAAACTGAAGCATAGGAGGTCCGCCCAAGAGTCGGGTTTATTATGCAAATCGTCATTACTGCTGTAGGTCCCGACAACCGCGGCCTGGCCGACCCGATCATTCATTACGTGACGGGCCAGGGTGCGAACATCGCCGAAATACAAATGTATGATCGGGATGAGGCAAGCCAGTTCGCCATGTTGCTGCGGATTCACCTGGCTGCTTCGCAGTACGACGATTTACGGCGTGCGATGGTGGAAATCGGCCAGCTTAAGGAATTGGCGGTCCGTGTCTGGTCGCCCGAAGTTCGCCAGGGCCGGCCGCGATTGGCGATTTGCACGACCCATCGACCAGAACCGGCGCTGGCGCTTCTGCGGGCAATTCGAGACGACTGTGTGCCCGCCGAACCGGCCCTGATGTTGGGAAATCGTCCGACTTGTCGGTCGTTGGCCGAGCAGTTTGACGTTGATTGGTTTTCCATCGGTGACGAAAAAGGAAATCCCGACAACGAGCGAATGATCGCATTGTGCGATGAACACGAAATCGACTATGTGATCCTGGCTCGTTACATGCGAGTATTGCCGCCGGAGAGTTGTTGGAAATTTGCAGGTGGTCGAATTATTAATCTGCACCATGGGTTGTTGCCGAGTTTTCCAGGCATGCGGCCCTATCACGTCGCACACGCAAGCAGCATGTTAACGTACGGCGCGACCTGTCATTTCATTGTTCCGGAATTGGACGCTGGGAACCAAATCATCTATCAATCGACGTTTACCGTGCCGCCGGGGATGAGCCTCGATGAGATCGTCCGCCGCGGGCAGGAGGACAACGAACCGCACTGCTTGGTCGAAGGCGTGCGGCGGGTCGTCAGCGGCGAGGTGCAACTGCACTTTCACCGCGTTGTCGCGACGGACAGCTAGCGCCGGATCGTGACCTTGGAGCCTTGAGATAGAATGTCGAACAAATCTTCGGCATCGCGTGCGGACACGCCAATTCGGCCCGGTACGGAGCCCGTGACAGCTTGTGCCGGCGCGGTCATGCCGGCCAACCCGATTTGTTGCGGCGTTTGTGTTGCCGCCGCGGTTGGCGTATAGCCATAACCGAGTTCGATCCAAGGGAACCCATTGTGTGCGGAATGCGCGCGGTTTTTACTTTTGACGACAAACTGACCGATGATTCCTTCGAATTCCGGACCGCAATTGATCAGAAAACGGCCGGCATAGCGGCCACCCAGGAACAGAGTCAGCATATTTTTCTTGGTGTTAATCACTGCGTTAAAGGGGCCGTTTATGACTTTGAGTTCCTGGTTGGCCGTCAGTTGGTCCGGGTTGGAAATGCCGTTGATTTTGGCTAACAAGCCCGACGGAACTTTGTAGCGCTGCGCAACGTTTTCGAGTCGGTCACCCGCCCGCACTCGATAAGCCGGTTCGAGTAGCGGTTTGGTTGAATAGATGACCGTGCCCGCAAGCTGGTTGAGCAGCGTTAGCAGTTTGCGATGTTCTTGTTCGCTAAGCCTCGGATCTTCGTACCAGATCGAAAGCGTCAACAGGGCCGTCGAAAGTTGTCCGCGTTTTAGTTGTTCTTGTGCGGAGGCGAAGGCTGTTTCGAAAGCGCTTTGCCTTGAGTTTGCGGCATCGGCGTTGGTATTGGTTCGAACAGCCGCATCGCTTTGCGTCAAGGCGTTGTGATTGATGGGAGGAGCAACCGGCGGCTGCGCGAAGTCTGGTTTTGGCAGTCCCGGCACGTCGGACGTGGGCGATGCGGTGTTTGGGCCGCCGTTCACGCCGGCAGGCAGGGGGTTTAGCGTGGGGTTCGGCGATTTCGTTGGGGCTGCGTTGATTGGATTCGACGTGGCCGGTATGGCATTTGGTGGCGATTCGGAATTTGTCGTGCCCGGCGTTAACTTCGTGGGCGATGCTGCGGTAGCGTGATCGGCGTAAGTGGGATTAAATGGAGCGAGGTTGGCCGTCGGAATTTGACTGTTTGGTGGCTCGGCGCCCGTCGTTGGCGCGATCGTTTGCGAGCCAAGCGCCTGCTGGTTACCAAGGTCAACAGTTGGCGGCGTTAGCCCGCCCGTTTGATCGTCCCATTCATCAGGAGGCGGCGGCACATTGTCGAAGTTAAAACCGTTGTTCAGGCCCTGCCAAAGTTCAAAACCGACGATGGCCAGAACGACGACAACAACGACCGTCTTAAGCGTTTTCACTTTCGTCCTCCTTGACGAAATCTGCCGTTCGAATTGATCCAATGACAAATGAGGTTTATTGTTGTGTCAGAATTACACTTCGGAGGCGACCTTGATGACAGCGAGTATCCTGAGCCACCGGACGATGATGAACGACAGGATACGTTGGTGTGCCCCTCGTGTGGCTCCGAAGTTTTTGAGGACGCTGTACAATGCCCGGTTTGTGGTGACTACGTGACGCACTCGACGACCGTGCAACCCATCTGGCGCTGGACCGCAGTTGGCATCCTGTTAATTCTCGTCTGGTACTTACTGTCCGTGGTCTTGGGTGCATAGCGGACGCCCCCAGTCCGGCCACCGGCGGCGGATCATAGGAGAAGTTTGTCCCCGTTGCTACACCAACACAACTTCTTTTGACGGATGTGCTAGCACGTTAGTGAGGGTGTGAAAGTAAGTTTCCAAATGGGCCGTTGATACGGGCTGTTCACGTCATCATTGACAAATGTCCAGTGCGGTGTCTGGCTGATTTGATGAACCGAGATTGCGAATCAGTCGTCCGGTTGGAATGTGAGATTAAGGCGGTGTTTTTGCAGTCGAATCACGAACATGGACTGCGACCTTGTGGCAGCGATGCTAAAACGGAGAGACCAGCGAATTGCCTCACTGACGCCTGATGCCGCCTAGAGGCCGTCTAGAGGTCGCCGGAGTTACGAGCTACTAATCCCACGATTATTATTGTTGCTGCTTGCAGCGCCCGATGTGTCTGTTGGGTTTTCGTGCTCGACAAGGGGGTCGCCAGCATTGTGCGGCAGTTGCAGAATCTGCGTCTGCGGCAGGTAACATTGGCTTTCAAGGGGAACCAGGATGGACTTCAATCGTGGGCGTCGTATGGTCTCTTCGACGGCAATCAACTTGCAACATCGTACGGGAACCTGTTCGACTCGCTCCTCGTACATCAACCGCGTGTAGGTTACAGGCACCTTACGCGTATGTTCTTCGCGGACCCATTCACACGTGCACACGGGAATTTTGCGATCGACGCGCTCGATGATTTGTCGCGTAGTTGTATAGAGAACCGTACGGGTTTTGTTCTCCGTAACCATTTTCATTACCCGGACCGGTACGTTTTCAACGACTTCTCGCTCCACCCAGCGGTTTACTTGCGTCGGAACTTTCATGGTCTGGGACACGCGGCGAAATGTCTTGTGTGAGATTTGTTGGGCCACGAGGTTTGGTTGCCACATTTGCCGGTTTACGGTTTTTATTTGTCGGTACTTCGGAATCCAGGCTGGTCCCGGTATGTCAAATCGCAGACGGCCGGTCGCGGGGTCCGGGCTCCAACCGCCGGAAACCCAGTACAAACCGTAGCCGCTGTTTTGTTCGATTTGGATTTGTCGGTCGACGAATCGGCCCTGATCGACGTATTTGGTTGTGTAGGTCGTTACTGGCTGGAATTGAACCCGTTGAACGTTGCGATATACCGTCTGGCTGACATATTCACGAACACGACGGTGCCGCTGTTGAGTTTCCGTAACGTACACGGGCCGTGACACGCTGTAAGTTTCCTGACGTTGTTGAGTCTCAACGATGTTGCGGATGCGGTTGTAGCTGGCGTCGCGTGTTTGCGTTTTCCAGACGGGCCTCAGAATGATGTATCTTTCCTCGCGCTCAACGGTCTGGGTTACCGGTCGTGCGACGCGATAGCGACACTGCTGAATTCTCGTCTCCCACTTTGGCTGATATCGAATGACTTTGTATTCGTCGTAAACTGTCTGATGTTGAACACGATAAACAGTGGTCGGTTGCATCGAAAAATAGGTCGTGCAAACCGGTCTGTAGGCCGGACAAAAAACTTGTGCTCGCGCGGAATCCTTGAATAAGAGCACACAGGCCGCGAAAGCAACAACGTTTAGCAATCGAATCAATCGGGTCATATCCAATGCCGGCCGCGAACGTGCGGTCACTCCGAGGGGGCGAGATGCGTTGCCCTGTGAAAGAGCCAGTCGCGGCCTAATACAAAAAAGCCGCCCCGAGTGGAATACGAATGACTGCACCTGCTAGCAGTACGCGGCGTTATGCCTCACCTTCGGAGACGTTGCAGACATGCCGGCCGCTTCAGGCGAAGGCCCCCAAAGGCCATCGCACACCGTTCGGCGGCCGCGACTCTGAATAACGCGTAGTGTTTTCCGGGCCTCCCGTTTGAGCCTTTCCGGAATGTCGGCGTCCGCGAGGTCCGCGACGGCACCTTCCAGCGAACTTAAATCGTCACTTTTATTTTTTTCTGCCAATAAGCGGGTCGCCAACAGGGCATTTTTTAGGATTTGCGCCCGTTTGATTTTTTTGCGGCTCTCGATCGACGCGGAGTTCAGGTTTTCATATTCGGCCGCGTCTTCCTCCTGCGCCAACCCCCGGTCTTCCGTCGGATCAAGCATTTCTTCCAGCATCTCAACACAGGCTGCATTGCCGTGCCGTGCCAAACTAGTTGCCGCGTTGTATTGGACGTCGACGTGCCCTGTTTCCATGATTTCCGCAAGCCGCCTAATCGCCGGCCCGGTGGCCAGTGCGCCGAGTCCAAGAACCGCGCGGAGCGCAATCTTGTGATCGGGGTGCTGCGACGCGGATAACAGCATTGGCATCAACGCTTTGTTGTCCAGCGGCTTGGTTTCGCGCAGCGTTTCCGCCAACAGCGCGATCGACTCAAGCGCGGCGAGTCGAATCCGCAAGTCATCATGGGCTTCATGTTTCGACGCCAAACGTATCAGCACCGGAAGTGAATGCTCAGCTACAAAAAATTCGCCCAGCGCTTTGCATAGTACTCCTCGCCGAGCGATCTCTTCGCTGCGCAGATCGCGAGATCTAAGAGGTTGGTCCGCCCCGGTCGCTGCCGACGGAGCAGGCAAATCGGTCTCATCCAGTTCGATCAAGTAATGGGCAATGGCTTTAGCTAATTTGGCATCCTGTTTATACTCGTCGCTCTGTCGCAGCGTTTCGACTAGGTTGTGCGCCTGCTGCCAACTGTCCGAGCGGTTCTTTTTCATGGCCTCGAGGCTGGCGTAGGGGTCGCCGCCACCCATGTGCGCCAGCCACTTAAACAGCAGTACGACAATGACAATTACAAAGACGATAACGCCCGGGATCACGAACAACTGTAAAATGAATCCGGCAGTGGGCGGTTTCACGTCCGGCAGCGATTCACGGGGCGAGACGTTGTCGATGGAGTCGGAAGCGGCATTTTCAGTGGAATCTGACATGAAGCTCTCGAAATACGACGATGGAGGGCAACCCAACAGTGTAGGAGTGCGCAGCAAGTTTTCAAGGCGATGGGAACGGCGGATTTTGACGTTGTTAAGGTAGAACCGGGTGATTTGAAGGATTCATGCGACTGCTCGACCTCACACTCTCGACGCCGGAAGAGAACATTGCGCTGGACGAGGCGTTAGTG
>JAYGDO010000115.1:0-5213 GCA_046582885.1 Pirellulales bacterium
GGCGGCAGCCCTCGGCCGCGTTTGCCGAGGCGAACTGCGGACCGCACCAACAACGCCTCCCGGAGACGAATTGCCGGGTTACTTTGATCCGCGTTTTTTCGCGGCCGGGAACTTCCACAACTTCGAATTCGTGCGGGCGGACTTCATGTAGCCTTCCAACTTGGCGACGACGCCGGCGTGATCGGCGGCGAGGTTGTTTTTTTCGCCGATGTCCTTCGCCAGGTCGTAGAGTTCCGTCGCTTTACCAAAATTCAATACGGCCTTCCACTTTCCGTGTCGTGCGGCCTGTTTGCCACTGCGTTCGAAGAACTCCCAGTATATGTACTCGTGCTGTTGTTGGTTCCCTTTCCCCAGCAATGTCGGTGCGAACGAAATGCCGTCCAGGCCGGACGGCGGTTCGGCGTCGGCCAGTTCGGCGCAGGTTTGTAATACGTCCCAGAAGCCGCCGATGTGGCTGCTGGTAGAACCGGCCTTGACCCGTCCGGGCCAACGGGCGATTAGCGGTACGCGGATGCCGCCCCCGTACAAGTCGCGCTTCTGGCCGCGCAAGGGGCCGTTGGAATCAAAGAAAACGCTCTTTCCGCCGCCTTCGCTGTGCGGGCCGTTGTCGCTGGTGAACATCACGAGCGTGTCGTTGTCGATACCGAGTTGTTTCAGTTTTGTCGCCAGCCGTCCAATGTCGCGGTCCATATAGGTGATCATGGCCGCGTGTCCCTTTTGCGGCGCGGGCCAATCCCGTTCGGCGTAGATGCCCAGATCCGGCACCTCCATGCCCTTGTTTCCCGCCTCATTGTTGGCGTGCGGAATCGTCAGCGCCAGGTAGAGAAAAAAGGGTTTGTTTTTGTTGTCGGACACGAACTGCAGCGCTTCGTTCATGATCAGGTCGTGGCTGTATTCGACCTTTTTGGTTGCCACACCCTGGCCCCACCCACCCTCGCGCGGAACCACATTTTTCAACGGGACGCGCTGTTCATTGCGGATCAGAAATGTTGGATAGTAGTTGTGCGCGTGATGTTGGTCGAGGTAGCCGTAAAACAGATCAAACCCCTGCCGCGTCGGCAGGCCGTCGGATCCTTCGTGGCCCAGTCCCCATTTGCCGCAGAGGCCGGTTGCGTAGTCGGATTTTTTGACGACTTCGGCCACCGTTACGTCGTCGGGCCGAATGTTGACTTTGCCGTTGCCGCGAATGTAGCAATGCCCGGTATGCAGGCCCGTCATCAGCACACAACGCGACGGCGCGCAAACGGTGCTGCCGGCGTAAAAATCGGTAAATCGCATGCCCTCGGCGGCCAGCCTGTCGATGTTGGGCGTGCGAATCACCTTCTGGCCAGAGCAGCCCAGGTCGCCGTAGCCCAGGTCGTCAACCATGATAAAAATGATGTTGGGCGGACGACCGGCTTCGCTGGCGAACCCGGATGGCACCGAGCCACAGTGAATAACGGCCAGTCCAACGAGCGAACAAAATAAGAACCGCGGCACCATGCGAAACCTCCGGCTGACGCGAACCACCATCCGTCAATCACGGCTCTCATTGTAATTGGCGGTAGTCCGCTGGACACCCGCCATAGTCCACGCCGCGGGATCGAGTTTTTGACCTTCGCAGCGAGATGGCATTGCCAACGCCTTCCAAGTACCAAGACGAGGGAATTTTTTTCCGTGCGTCAGCGAGCGGTTCGGCAAAACCTAAGGCTCGCTGATCTCGCCAAGCGGCGGCTTGCCGCAGGCTGCGTTTGCGATCGCCGCTTTGTCGGCTTCAGGCTAGAGCACGTCGAGCCTAAGATGTAGACTGGCCCGGTCGCTTTGTACATTGGCAGATCATTTTATGAACAAATCTAAGACGGCCTCGGGGATCGTGCTCCTTTTTTTAGGAGCCTGTTCCAGTCCCATCATTATTTTTGTCATTCTGCTGTTCGATAACGCACTGTCCCGCGGCGCGGCGATCTTTACATTCATTGCGACGTCGCTGATCGCCACGGCTGCCGGCTATCTGTTGCTGCGCCCACTGAAAGAAAAAAATAAATGGCTTAGCCGCTGCGCCTACGGATTGATGGGACTGTTCATTATTCAGTTCGCGAGCGGCATATTTATCCATGTTGTGGAGGACTATCGGGGTAAACAGGCTTGGGAGAATTTCAAACAGGAATGGGAGGCCAGAGGTGAAGTGTTTGATTTCAAGCAGTTGATCCCCAAGCCAGTTCCCACCGAAAAAAACTTTGCCCACATCCCACTGCTCAAGCCGCTACTCGAACACAATTGGAACGACCTCCTAACGGAAGCCACTCCCACTGATCCCCAAAAACATGAGCAAGCGCAAAACCTGTTAAAGATCGAGGGAAGTCGGCGGCCCGAATTTGGTCGCTGGATGGTGGGACAGCCTGCCGACCTGGCCGCTTGGCAAAAATTTTTCCGGGAAGGGGAAGGCTGGCCGCATCCGGAGAAGGCGGGCGACCCGGCGGCCGATGTTCTGTCGGCCCTCGGCAAATTTGAAGGCACCATGACCGAGTTCACCCGGGCCGCCAAAGAACGGCCTCTTTGCCGATACGATATTAAGTACGAGGCCCACTTCGTCGCGTTGCTGTCTCACCTGGCTCCTATCAGACGTTTTGTAAGAAGCTTTACCCTGCGGGCATTGGCTCATCTCGGGAATGACGATTCTGAATCCGGCCTAGCCGACGTCCGGATGTGCCTGTTTCTTGCCGAAAGTGTCGGGGACGAACCTACACTTATTTCCCAGCTGGTGCGGATTGCCTCCCTGGAATTAGCGATTCAACCCGTGTGGGAAGGATTAAAGGAGGAAAAATGGAACGCGGAACAACTGGCCGTGATCGAGAAGCAACTGGCGGCCATCGATCTATTAGAAGGCTACCGCATCTCCATACTGGGCGAACGCGAATTTGCCAACCTGATGATCGACAAAATACGAATAGAAAGGGACGTCCAACTCTGGAAATTATATACCGAAGGCGCGGAGCTACCCGCCATTTTCGTTAAAACGTGTCCGCCCGGCTGGATTTTCCAAAACCAACGGCGCCTCAACGAGATGCACGTGAAATTTTCCCAGCGCATCGTCGATACCAAGGCCGGCCGCATCCACCCCGATATCGCGGCGAATCTCGGAGCGGAAATTAAGCGACGAGCGGCGGCGAATTTTCCTATCTACGACGTGCTCAGCGGCATGCTAATATCTGGAATCGGTAAGGTTGCAAACAGATTTGGCCGGGGACAAACGGCCGTGGATCACGCGCGTATTGCCTGCCTGCTGGAGCGGCATCGAATGGAACAGAAAAAATATCCCGCACAATTGGCCGAGCTGAAATCGCACCTTCCCCGCGATGCCTACACCGGTAAACCGTACCTTTACAAAGCCGATAAGGAGGGCCGCTATCAGCTCTACGGAGTCGGCTGGAACCAGAAGGATGATCGCGGCCACGTGGTCTTGACGGATGAAGGCGGTTTGAACCCTGAAATGGGCGACCTCGTCTGGAGTTATTCGCCGCAATCGGCCGCGGAATAATTACCAAAAGCCCGCTATGCCGACCGGGACCCTTCGTGCGGGACTATGCGGAATCCGTTTTTGACGCCGACGGAAGCCGCGCATCGATTCGGATGCAACAGATGCGAAAGCAGCTCCAGGCTGTCGACGATGCGCGGGCCGCTGCGATTGAAATAGGCATTCCCATCGACGGCGAATACGCGGCCCCGCCGCACGGCGGTGATGCTTGGCCAGTCTTCGAAGCCCGACAGCATCCGCGCCTCCTCGAGCGTCCGGTCGAGATCGAAACCACAGGGGCCAACGACGATGACCTCAGGATCGAAGTGGACGATGTTCTTCCATTCGATATATGCACTGTGCTTTCCGGGTATCGTCAGCGGGCAGCGGCCGCCGGCCAGTTCCAGCAGTTCCGGCATCCAGTTGCCGGCCAGCATGGGCGGGTCGATCCACTCAAGGATCGCCGTCCGCGGCCGGTCGGAATTCGCCAGGTCCGCAAGTGTTGATTGCACGGCGGTGATGCGATTGCCGAGCGCGGCGACGTAGGCTTCCGCTTCCATACGGCAGTCGGCGGCCTGGCCGATGCGACGAATGTCTTGGAGGATATCGGTCAACGACATGGGGCTTAATGAAATGATCGACGCCGGTTGTTGCGGATTGATCCGTTCGACGGCGGCAACGACGTCGTCGTACTTGACCGCGCAGACGTCGCATTGCGCTTGAGTGACAATCAATTCGGGCGCGAGCCGCGCGATCGCCGCCTCGTCGATGCCGTAGAGCGGTTCGCCCGCTTTGGACTTCTGCCGAACCTGGTCGTCGATGGCACCGCTGGCCGCCGAATCTTCGATGTGAGAAACGGTGACCCGCGGCTTATCGGCGACTTCCGGCGGAAAATCGCACTCGTGACTGACCGCAACAACGCGGTCTCCCAAACCGAGGCCATAGAGAATTTCGGTTCCGCTAGAAATCAGTGAGACAATGCGTTTTGGTTTGGCCATGTGGTTTCGGCGATCGTGGCGGAGTTTGAAAATGTACCGTTAACGGTCGTGGCGAATCGGTCGTTTGTCTGTCATCATATAGAAATGGCTCGCCGTATAAAATTTCGGGAATAAAATAAACGAACCGCACCTCTTTTGATGGGGCCCCTTCTGCGGTAACCTAGCGGTCTTTCAATTTTGCGGGCCATTAATGTAGCTTCCGGACAACTTATGAACGAGCCATATTTTCAACAGCTTTTCGCCGAACGGATCGGCGGTGCCGACTACGGAAAAGGCACGGAGATTTATAAGTTTGAAAAGATCAAACGCGCCAAGCGCAAGGCCCTGGCCGAGAATCCGGACCGCTCGCTGATCGATTTTGGCATCGGCGAAAATGATGACATGGCCGACGAATCGGTGCGTCGCTCGATGGCCGAAGAGGTCAATAAGCCGGAGAATCGCGGCTACGCGGACAATGGTATCGCCGAGTTCAAAGAAGCCGCCGCGAGGTTCATGGCGCGGAAGTTGGGCGTGTCGCTCGATGCCGAAAAGGAAATTAACCATTCGATCGGCTCGAAGCCGGCGCTGGCCATTTTGCCCGCTGCGTTTATCAATCCGGGCGACGTAACGCTGATGACCGTGCCCGGTTATCCGGTGGCTGGGACGCACACGCGGTACTTTGGCGGTTCCGTTTATCACCTGCCCTTGCTGCCGGAAGATGATTTTTTCCCCGATCTGGGCGCGAT
>JAYGDO010000366.1:0-4330 GCA_046582885.1 Pirellulales bacterium
ATCGGATCACCGCCGCCAACTGGAATCAGTTCGCCAAAAGTTTCTTGCGAATTGCTGCCGGACGGCTGAGTCGGTGTAGTCATGTTGCTCGCCAGCACCTTTGTCCCGTTTGCCGTGCCCTTGTCCCGTTTTATGAGATGAGCGATAGTTAGTCCAAGCGAACACGGACCCCCTCTTTTTAAACTCAAATCCGACTCGAGTCAATGAATCCAGCGGCCCCCGACGTGCGCGATTGGCGATCTGCAGGGCTGCGTTATTTTGGATACAATTTTTTTCTGCGGCGGCGATTCTCCCAAAGAGTTCAAAAAGTTAGCATCGATGCCGGTTTTACCTGTCCAAATGTGGACGGAACCGTGGCCGTTGGCGGCTGCACTTTTTGTGACAATCGCAGCTTCAGCCCGAGCCGCCGTGCGCCCAGAGTCTCGGTCCTCGATCAGATCGACGAAGGCGTCCGTCGGCT
This sequence comes from Pirellulales bacterium, assembly GCA_046582885.1. Classification (GTDB taxonomy): domain Bacteria; phylum Planctomycetota; class Planctomycetia; order Pirellulales; family UBA7805; genus JAYZEI01. The sequence continues at coordinate 461 of JAYGDO010000366.1, forward strand.
CAAACGCCGCTATAAGGTTGATCGGTTTTTGGCCTATTTCCAACCGGCCACCAACACCTTTGCACCCATTGAGCGTTTGCGTCCGCTGTACGACGAGGCGTTGCGGCACTCAAAAGTGGTTGGCATTGCCATCGGGACGAGGCCGGACTGCGTTCCCGATGACGTACTGGATTTGTTGGAACAAACTGCCAACCGCACCTACCTATCGGTCGAATACGGCATGCAGACGATGCACGACTGGTCGCTGGACCGGATGAACCGGGGGCACCATCACGACGCATTTTTAGATGCGATGGATCGAAGTCGCGGACGCGGATTTGAAATTTGCGCGCATGTGATATTGGGTTTGCCCGGCGAAACTCACGATGACATGCTGGCGACGGCTCGCGAATTGGCGCGACTGAAAATTGACGCGGTGAAAATCCACAATCTCTATGCTGTGAAAAATACAGTGCTGGCCGATCAAGTCGCAGCCGGAGAAGTCACGTTAGTCGATCGTGACAGCTATGTGTCGACGGTCGTTGATGTGCTCGAAGTGTTGCCGCCCACGTGTATCGTTGAGCGTATCAGTGGCGACGCGCCGCCAGATTATTTTGTGGGTCCTTCATGGTGTTTGGATAAGCCAGCAGTCCGCCAAGCGCTGCAGGGTGAACTTGACCGCCGCGATACCTGGCAGGGGCGGAAGTGGTCCGGAGTCGGTGAACAGCCGCCGGCGGCCTGCGGAAGCGAGCGTCGCGGATAACAATTGCTGGTCACGAGACGTGGCTACGCGAGATCGCGGTCGTCGAATAGCAGCAAAGCGAGCAGCATTGCGATCGCGATGTAGATCGCCGAATAAACGCCAGCCCAGCCGAGATAACTCAGCGGTGTATCTCGGCCAGCCATAATAGCGCCGCCGATGTTGTAGTGCTCCAAGCCGGGCAGAATCGTGGCGGTTAGTTGCGCCATGAACTTGACGATGGCAAATTCACCCAGCGATGACTGAACGAACAGCGGCACGAGGTGCCCGACAGCATAGATCGCCAAACAGATAATCAGGTTGGCTAACATCCCCAAACGAGTAGAAATTGCCACCGCGACGGCAGCCAAAACCATCGACTCCATGAAAGTCAAGATGAGCCCCGGCGTCGTCCGCACGAGTTCGGAATGGCAGTCTTGCCAGCCGATGTCCAACTTGACGGTTTCCCTCGCGTCGTACACAACTTTGTAGGACACGCAATACGAGAAAATTCCGCCCAGCAGCATAAACAAAAGCAAAACCGCCGCGCCGATTCCCACATATTTCCCCAGGATAAACTGCTGGCGAGTGATTGGTTTGGATAGCACCGTCAATGCCGTCCGTCCTTCCACTTCTTCTGATATCGTGACGCTGGCTGTCCACAGGGCCAGAAACATCGCAATGATCTTAATGATGTCGAAGCCGGCCGTCTTGTACATCTTGATGTCTTCGCCGAACGTGAAATACGGCACGATGAGCCCCAGCAAACAAAGGGCAATTCCGATGGACATCAGCAAATAGAACAGAGGTTGGCTAACGGCTTCCTTGCCGGTCGTCATCGCCACCGCTGAAATTCGGGGGAACAATAACTGCAAAAGCAGATAGCCGATGACAAACACAACCACGCCACACGCTGTGTACGGTATCACGCTCGCCTGGGGCACGACCATCTGCGTCCCGAGTTTCACCGAAAGTTGTGTTTCTCTTTCGGATTCGTTCGTGACATAGATCGCCTCGATTTTCCCGGCCCAGGGTCCGGTCGGTTCGCGCGGACGCGTCCATTTGAATGCATCGCTGCCGATCTCCTCGAGGATATCGCCCTTCAGTTCGGATACGTCTGACTTTGGCACGTTCAGTACTACGATGAGCGGTAATTCGCTGGACAATTCAATGAAATTCAATTCACCGGACGGGATGTCCAAGTCAATTTTCTTGTCCATTGTGTTTGCCGGTAGATTGACGCTGAAGTTTCTGCTACCGATCGTGTGCATTCGAAAGACGGAGTTAATCGCCGCCGCTTTCTGGTCAAAGAATCGCGTGCCCGAGGCGTCAGACAGCGTGATAATGACGGTGTATAGTGCGACTCCGGTGGCCATCACCAGGAACGGAAATATGACCCTCTCACGACAGACCTCCAGCATCAGCCGTGCAGTGCGCCGGTGCACCAGCGCCAACACTCCCCAAATTAAAACCAGGGTCAGCAGGCCCGCCAAGGCGCCGACGCCGATCAGCCAAAACGGTGCTAAAGATCTGATCAGGCGATCTGCCACTGCCAACTCCCGGTCATGCGAATTCGGTCGAAGCCTACTCTCAAATCAACATGGTACGTATGTAAATTAATCAAAGTTCGCCCTAAAAGGCGATTTCAAACGTCGAAAAATCGCCAACTGCGGGAAGTCTCGCCGTTTTCACGTCTCGGATATTCTCCCTCACGGCACTGACAACCGCCTCCAGAAATCGATCGACCTCGTCGGGCATTCCCTCGGCGACAAGTTGCACGCTTCTGTCCGGAAGATTTTTCACGAATCCGGTCACAGCGTATCTCTGGGCCAGCGATCGCGCCGTGTATCGAAATCCGACACCCTGCACGTGGCCACAGTACAGGATTTCGACTCGAACGTTGCCCAATTGGTGCACCGATTTTCGCTGGTGTCCGTCGAGTATGGAATCCCGGAGTATAACCATTTGCTGTGCCAAGTTGTAGCTGGTGGGCGTCGGAGTCAATTTTTCTTTGGAAGGAACATGGTGATCAAGAACACCAAATCTTAAGAGTCGGTCACGGGTCACAGCGGCGGCTGACGGTGCCGCGATGGGGACGACCCCGTGACGGAGAAGGTCAACGAGGCAGAACCGTTGCCTGGCATGACCCTGCCAAACGGGATCCCACTTTGAGTGATGGACAGATCGCGGTCGAGGACACTGTCCTAAAAAAACTTAGATCGACAAGAGGTCATGCCCCGGTGAGTGATGAGAACGGTTCACCCGCCGTTAGGTCGATACCCCGCCGGTATTCCCACAAATGGATTGGTCTGCTTCTCCCGGCCGATGGTCGTCGCCGAGCCATGCCCCGGCAGGACGATCGTGTCGTCGGGCAGTGTGAACAGTTTGTTGTGAATACTCGCTTCGAGGTCGGAGAAATTGCCGTCGTAAAAGTCGGTGCGGCCGATGCCGCCGGCGAACAGAACGTCTCCTCCAAAAACAACAAATGGCGGTTCCGCTTTCCAGACAAATACAACGTGTCCTGAGGAGTGGCCCGGCGTTTCCAGGACGTTCAGTTCGAGACCGGCGTAGCAGATCGTGTCCTCGTCGCCGACCAGGATATCTGCTGCGGGACTTTTTAGCGCGACGCCGTATCCCGCGGACAGGTTTAGCTGCGGATCGGTAAGTTTCTCGGCCTCATCCCTTCCGATAATCAGTGGGCAATTCGGCCAACGTGATTTCATCGCTCCGTTACCGGCAATGTGATCGCTGTGTCCGTGCGTGTTTAGGATCGCCGCTGGCTGCAGGTCGTGGGCTGCCAAACACTCCAGCACTTTGCGAGGTTCGAAGCCGGGGTCGACGATCAAGCATTCCGTCTGGTTCGGTAGTCGAGCCACGAGCGTGTTTTCTTCGAAGGGATTGGAGACGACGACGTCTAATTGGAGATTTGGATGCTGCATGGCAAATTCGGTCAAGGGTTTTGTGTCAGGAAGACCTTGCCGATGAGGCAGGGTTTGTTGGCGCTTTAGCGGCAGTTCCAATACACCCAATGCGCCGCATCAGGTTGTCTGGGTAAACCGTCCGTTGTGAATGGGACATTGTAATTTATGCGATTGGGCATGGCGATAATTAACAAAACCTGGAAAGGTGCGCGAAACGGTTGAATCGCGGCA
>JAYGDO010000370.1:0-7280 GCA_046582885.1 Pirellulales bacterium
GGCCTTCCGGACCACGACCCTCAGGACCACGACCCTCAGGAGGGCGACGGCCTTCCGGACCACGACCTTCAGGGCCGCGACCCTCTGGAGGGCGACGGCCTTCCGGACCGCGACCCTCAGGGCCGCGCCGTTCGCCATCGCCGTCCCCTCGCTCACGGGCTTCGCGTTCACCGCGGCGCGGTTCATTTTCGTCTTCCGCCGCGAGGGACGTCACCACAGCCACGCATGAGCCTAGCGCAACGGTAGCCAGTAATATGGTTAAACTTCGCTTCATCGATGTATCCCCTTGTAAAAAAGTACGGATGGTCTCTCTAAATTTTACTTTCCGTCAACTGACGAGACACAATACAAATATCGATTGGACCGCAAGAACAACTGCCCGCCGCTAATCGCCGGCGTGGCATTGAAGTCGCTGTCGTCGCCTGTGACCTGATTGCGGCCGATCAGTTTGTACTCTGGCCTGGCAGCAATCACATACGTTCCCGCCCAGCGACTGACAACAAACATTTTGTCGCCCGAGATTACCGGCGAGGCATAAACCGGACGCCCACCAAAACCACTCGCGCCGGCGAGGCGTTCGCGGTAAACCGACTTTCCGGTCTTGGCATCCAGGCAATGCGCGATGCCACGGTCGTCGGTCCAGTACAGATGTCCCTTGTGCAACACGGGCGACGCGACATAGGAACTCGTCGTGTTCACCCAGTCGATGTGCGAACTGGTGACGTTGTTTTCGCCACCGGGCCGCAGGGCGAGGCTGCCCGCGCCACGGTAGCCGCCAAACACGTACAGTCGACCATCACCGAATTGGACGGTCGGTGAAATGTTTCCGGTCAGATTGGTCTCAGCATACCATCGCAGCTTGCCCGTGTCGGGATTGAGACTCCAAACTTCACCGGGCACGGCGATGACCAACTCATCGCGGTCGTCGGCCAGTTTTACGAGCGTCGGCGTGCCGTACGACAACTCCAATGCTCCGGCTTCCGCCTTCCAGATTTCTTTACCGCTTTTTTTGTCGAGCGCGCGGATCGACTGGCTTTCTTCCGAAGCGTTGACAATAACCGTGTCCTTATGAAGAATCAGACTGGCCGCCGAGCCCCAACGACGGTTGCTCGATTCCTTGCCAACGTTGACGCGCCAAAGTTCGTTGCCTTCTAAATCAAACGCCAGCACTCCGGTCTTGCCGAAAAAAGCGTACACCTGCTTGCCATCCGTCACCGGCGTGCTACTCGCATAGCCGTGCTCGGTAATGAATCCCCGGTATTGATCTTCAGCTGACTCGGCGTCGACGGCCTGCGACCAAAGCTTTTTGCCCTTGAATCGCTCGACACAAACCAAGTGACGTCGAAGTTTGACGATCTCGCCGGGGTCGCTGGCATTCACGCCGTAACCGGAATAGCAGGTAACAAAGACCCGATTGCCGAAGACAATCGGACTCGATGAACCGGGGCCCGGCAGTTCGGTCTTCCAGGTGAGATTTTGCGAATCGCTCCAAGTCGCCGGAATCGGCTGGTCGCCCCCGAGTCCCGCGCCGTGCGGCCCGCGAAATCTCGTCCAGTCGTCCGCGTATATCGGTCCTGCACAGCAGACCGCGAACGCTAAGATCGGCGTGGCTGTCAGCAGGATTTTCATGGGATCAACCTCAACCGGAACGGCCGAGCACAATGTCGAATGTGGCCCGCTGGTACGACGCTTTGTTAATTTTGACGGTCTGCGGGGCGACAATCAGATTGGATTGGCTGGCCCAACGGTCAGATGCCAGATGTTTGTCGCCCTTGAAATAAAGCTGCGTGACCAACTTTGCGTAGCCGCGTGCCTGAATCATGTAGTGAATGTGCGCAGGACGAGAGGTTTGAGGGCCGATCTTATATGCGGCCGGACGAATCGTCTCGTATTCGTAAAAGCCTGTTTCGTCGGTAAGCAGCCGAATTCGATTTCGAAACTGACTGACGGCGGGCGGCTTCCGCGGATCGTCCAAGTCATATTTTCCAGCCGCGTCAGCTTGCCAAACGTCGATCACCGCGCTGGGAATCGGTTTCTTCGTGTCGTACCCCCAGACTCGGCCCCGCATGACGAGTAGATCACCGGGCTCAAGCGGCGGCGTCACCTTGCCGCGAAATGGCGCACCCTGCAAAAAGAACGGGCCCAGAATATCCTCATGACTGGGGCTCCACTTGCCCGCCGGCTGAACTTGTGGGACTCCATTCTTGTCGAGAAACGCCTGAAAGTCATGCACATCCGGCGTCGCATCCGTGGGAGCGGCGGCCGTGCGAAGCGTCAACGATGCCAGCCCCGTTGCTGCAAGTCCGACGGCGCCTTGGCGAATCAAATCACGACGATTCATGCTCATCATTCACCCCTCTGATTGGAAAACCAGCAACACTAGCAGCTCATCCGATCCGATAGGTCTAAAGCAAGACACGACGGCGATGCCAATGCGCCTTCTGGATAGAATACCAGAATATGGAGCACATTTGTTGATTGAACGGGCCTAAATCCGCCCCATCTTCGTCGCGACGACACCGCATTAGGTGAAATTGGACTCGGAGTCGACTGTGGCTGTCTTTTTCCTTTCGTGGCCGCCGCCCTTACCGTGGTGACGGTCATGATTATCGCCTCCGCGGTGTTGTCCTTGTGAGCCTTTGTGGTGTGGATCATCGCGATGATTTCCGCGTGGGGCATGGCCCGCGGCCGGGCCGCCCCGGGGGGGGCCAGCCTGATGTCCTTTGCCGCCACGATCGCCGGGACCGGGTCCGCGGTGCGGGGGTCCACCCGGACCGCCGCCCTTGCGTTCGCCGGCGCCGGGGCCGCCCTTAGGAGGCCCAGCCTGGGGTCGTTTGCCGTCACGCTTGCCGTCACGCGAGCCCGAATCGGGTCTAAGGTGTGGAGGTCCACCCGGACCGCCACCCTTGCGTTCGCCGGCGCCGGGACCTCGACGGGGCGGACCGTCCGGTCCACTATCCCTGTCATCGTCGGCAAAGGACACGTTCGCTGCTAGCGACAGACATATCACGAGCACAACAGTTGTGAGAAATCGAATTTTCATTGATGCCATCTCCCTATACGGTTTAATTGATTCCGATAAATCTCCCACCGAGCGATCTCGAACAACTCGAAATGCACTTTGGTGGCAACGTTGTGACTCACCGGCCCATAGGAATTAGTTAACGCAGGAAAGCGGACGATTTCTACAACTGCGGCGCGAATTCGTTGATTTTTTGCCGAATTTCGAAATTCGTCGAGGTTGTACACTCTTGCCCACAGTTGGCGGCACCCGCAGGATCATTCATTTTCCTCGTCGATCCGCCGCCACTCTTGGTACGTTTGATCCCCTTGCTGAAACATCGTTGGACGCGGCGCCCCCGGTTGCGAAAAGCAGCGCCGCAGCGTATTCCCTTTCACTTCGCAAATGCCTTGGATCAGTTGGCCGGTCGGCAAGATCACGTCCCACGCTTGCTGGTCTTGGCTCGGATGCAGTTTGATCGTGTACCACCGATCAACCTTCACATCGCCCAAGTGCAGTTTTAGCCGATAACGATTGGCGGTGAATGTCAGCAACCCTTCTTTTGGCATCGGTTCGGGCACACGCAGCTGGCCTCCACTGTAGTAAGAAAAATCGACCAACTTCCAACTGCCCTGTAGCCGCAGCAGGCCACCCTTGGCAACTTCGCGTGTCGCATCTGCTGCCTGCAAACTGGCAGCGCAGAGTGCCGCGACGGCTAGGACAAACAATTTCAAAAAGTGGAGCGAACCGCTCTTAATGCGAGCAGGGCAAGGCTCCCGCCGAGTCATAGAAGCCAAAAGCAAAGGCTCGGCGAAACCTTCACTCTCCCGACAGATGTTGCGACCGTAGTTACCCATTCGCTCCATGATATTTGCTGAAGCCACTGTTGGGCAAGCTGAGCAGAGCATTCTTCACCCAACCTCGGCAATCACGGGCGAAATTAGCGTGCCAATCGAGGTAATTGAAGCCTCGATTGTATCGCCCGGCTGCAAATATGTCCCTGTTGTGTTGCCGACACCCGCCGCTGTTCCGGTCGAAATCATATCGCCCGGCTCGAGCGTCACGAAAGAGGAAATAAATTCGATCACCGCCGCTACGGGAAAAATTTGCTGCGCGGTCGTGGCATCCTGATGCAACGTTCCGTTGACTCTCAGCTGCATTCCCAAATTCTGCGGATCGTCGATCGCATCGGCCGAAGCGATGCACGGCCCGCACGGACAGGCCGAGTCGTGCCACTTGCCGTGAAGCCAGTCAAAAAAATTGTCCTTCTCGCGCAGCTTGCGGTTTGGGTTGGGCCGGAACTTGCGATCGGAGATGTCGTTGATGACCGTGTAACCGGCGACGTGCCCCAGCGCGACCGATTCTTTGATGCCTTTACCGCCGCGGCCAATGACCACGCCCAGTTCCAATTCCCAATCAATCGAGTGCGGCGATACCGACGGAATGCGAACCGGGGCACCCGGATGGGTCAGCGTTGTGGTCGGCGGCTTCATGAACACGTATGGAAACGTCTCCGCCCGCTCGGCCGCCATCTCGCCTCCTTCTTCGATGTGCTTCGCGTAGTTCCCGGCAAGTAGAAACAGTTTGTTGGGTTGTGGGTTGGGGATGAGAAGTTGTGACTCCGCGGAGTCGACCGATATTTCGCCCAATGCATTATCGTCGAGCCGCCCGATCCAGCGCGATAACTCCGCGGCGATTTCGAAAAACTCTCCGTCGGGCGGTAAAAACGCCAGTAGATCGTCAGACGCACATGCCTCAACCGCGTTTCCTGTTGAGGCCGCGCATGCCCCGGCGGCCGCTTGCAGCGGAACGATCCGGCGTTCGTCATAAAACCCCACCACTGGTTTTCCTTCGTGGATGAAACGACAAAGTCTCACGAGCTTGCTCCTTGGGAAAGGTTGATTTCCGGGCATCCGACCGCCCACATATCCGCTGGCCGCCAAAACGAAGCCGCTAGAGAATGCCGGTACGCGCGGTTGCTCCTTCTTGTTGTATAATCAGCGTTATCGAAGAAAACATCTTCAGCGTCAATCATCCCAACGCGCTCGCCCCGCGAAAAAGGAGCATGACCAATGCGAAAACAGCTATGTCTGTTCGGACTTGCCGCGGTTCTTGTCGGGACCTCGCGGGTCTCCGCCGAAACAGGCGTGGGCCCGATCGCGACCGAGGACTTCGATCAGTTGTACGACACAATCAAGCCGCAGCCCGGCGAAAGTCCATGGCGCGAAGTGGCGTGGATGACAAATATCACCGAAGCCCGCCGCCGCGCGATCGCCGAGGACAAGCCGCTGGTCATTTTCACGGCGGCGGACGGCAGCCCGTTGGGCCGTACGTGAGGCGCATGTACTGCGAATCGCGCCCGGTGGTTCACCGGGACTCAGGTAGAACCGGACTACATCGACAAGCATTTTATCCCCGTCGCGCTCGATACGTACTTCCGTGGCAACTCTCAGGAACTGGCCTTCTGCAAGCAGATTGGCGCGGGCGGCAACCATCTGGTCGTCGCCACGGCCAATGGTCGCAAGTTGGGGGAAGGTCGCCATCTGAAATTGCGCGAAAAGGAACTGGCCGGCATCGTTCGACAGTATCAGGCACTTCCCGCCGCCCAGCGGCAAGGGAGACTCGACGATCCGGGCAAAGCTGCGCCGCCGAAGCGGCCCGTTCCAGATCCGCCGCCCGGCGGTTTGGTAATTCGCGGTTTCTGCACCTACATGAAAGCCGGTGACGACGGCAAAATAAATCGGACGCAACGCTTCTACTACAACGAAAACCCCGATCGCTGGGCGGCCGAAACGCAGAGCGACATGCTCTGGCTTACCGAAGCCGAATGGAATTCGTTGATTCCCGACGATCCCCAAACAGGCGCTAAAGTCCACGTTGCCGCGACGATTACACAACGCTTTTACAGCACGATCGGCATCGACTACATGGAAGGTAGCGTCAATTCCCTCACGCCGCGCGACACGTCGATGACACTGACCGTCAAAAGTGTCACGTCCGACCTGATTAGCATGCGTCTGGACGGTTACGGCCGCATGGGAAAAGAACTGGCTGACGGGTCACGTCAGAACGGTCGCACACGCGGATGCGAACTCCGCACTCTGGGGCTGATCAACTACAACAGGAAGTTAAAAAAGATCGCAAGGTTCGACATCGTGGGTATCGGCAAGGCGTGGGGCAACAAGATGAACTACATCCGTCGTGAAATCCGTGGCGAAGACTATCCGTGGATGTATGGCATTGCTTGCGAATTGGTAACAGGCGACTCGGCCCTCGATCGCACACCGCCTTACAATCTGTTGCACTACGGATCGGCGGGTCCGTATTTTGCCCGCGACAAAAAGTAGCACGGAATTTTATTTCTTCTGAGTACACACCCGTCGCAAAGCCAAAGGGAACGCAAAGAATTTGGTGGTACGAGAATGTTCATGAAACCATCCGTTATTCTCGTCGGGTTGATTGTGTTATCGATTGCTTGGCCGGCGATCTGCCGCGGCGAGGACGAGGCAACCGCCGCCGGTAACGCATTTTTCGAAAAAAAGATCCGCCCCCTACTCGCCTCGCGATGCTACGACTGCCATTCCATAAAGGCAAAAAAACTCAAGGGCGGCCTGCGGTTCGACTCGCGTGCTGCACTGCTGTCCGGCGGAGATAGTGGTCCTGTGGTCGTATCCGGAAAACCAAACAACAGCCTGCTGATCGAAGCCGTCCGCTACGAAAACAGCGACCTGCAAATGCCACCCAAAGGCAAACTGCCCGATCGGGAAATCACGCTGCTGGTCAAGTGGATTGAGATCGGCGCGCCGATGCCCGCGGCGGCGAATCCTCGGGCCGTCGCCGACAAAGCGATCAACTTCAAAGAGGGCCGAAAATTCTGGTCGTTTCAACCGGTGACGACAAAAGAGCTGCCGACCGGCGATGAAACTGTGTGGTTGAAGAACAAAATCGATGCGTTCGTCCTCGCAAATCTTGAACGGAATCGCCTCCGTCCGTCACCGCCGGCCGATCGCCGGACGTTGATCCGCCGAGTGACGTTTGATCTCGTCGGGCTGCCACCGACGCCAGACGAAGTGGAGGCGTTTTTGGCAGATGAGTCCCCCAACGCATACGACCGACTCGTCGATCGCTTATTGGCGTCACCACAATACGGCGAGCGGTGGGGACGCGTCTGGCTCGATCTGGCCCGTTACACCGATACCACGGCAACCTGGCTCAAAAGCACCGCACGGGCCTATCTATACCGGGACTGGATTGTCCGCAGCTTGAATGAAGACCTGCC
>JAYGDO010000407.1:0-10703 GCA_046582885.1 Pirellulales bacterium
TCGGAAAGTTGATCCGATTTAGCACGTCGGCGGCGAGGCGGCCTGAGTAGACCAGGCCCGCGTGCGGAACCATCGCCGCCGCGTATTCTTTCTTCTCGTTGGTGCGGCTGGCGTCGAGCATTTCACTCACCATCGTATTTAGTTCGTCGGCGGTGCCCGGATAAAATGTCCCGGCGACGGCGGCGGGCCGGACGGCCGCGCCTGTTTGTGCTTGTGGAACACTCGTTACCGATTCGCTCGGCTCTGTTGAGAGCGCGGCAAAGCTAAACACCGCTGCGGCCTCGGGCGTCGTCACTTGCCCCTGGGCGGCCGTTTCGGTCAACAATTCGTCTGACGGCTTACTAGGATCGAACGACCAGGTGACATAGTTGTTTTCTCTGATTACCACCGCCCGGGCGGTTGGATCAAAGCCCCTCAGATCGGGCTCGGCGACGGTGCCGTGCATGGCGGGATCGGTCAACAATGTCAGGCCGAGCCTCCCCTGTTGCATTGCGGCAGGCGTTACGTTGCTGCGGGCAATGGCTGCGGCCAGGGTTTGTGTCAGCTTTAAGAGCGTTGCCTGCAATGGGACTGCCGGCCGCATCGATAGCTCGGCCACTTGCAGTGCTTGATTTGCGCCCGGAACCGTCATCCGCAGCGCCGCGCCGTTGATCATGCCGTCGGGGCAGTCCGGCAAAACGTAATACGGCGTTGCACCGGTGAGATGAGCCATGATATTGCTCGCGCAGTATTGGGCCAGCGTGGCGAGTTCGGCGGGCGTTGCCACCGCGGTGGGTACTTCGTCGCCGGGTCCAAGAACGTCGGCGTCGAATGTCCCGTCGATCGTGTGACTTTCGAATGTGACCAGCTCGACGTCGTCGCTTGCCCACGCGGTTGTCGGCAACCCGGCTTTACTGCAAACATGCCGGAGAAATTCTTCCGAAGTCAGATTCAGCTCGGTGGCGACACTGGGCAGCAACAGGCCGGACGATTGACCTCGCCGGATTTGCAATCCGTGCCGTCCGACCTCGACGTCGCTAACCCGGTCCCTACCGTTCGACGGCACGGGTAGAAAACTGTGCAGCAGCGAAACGCTCAAATCAAGCTGCCGCAATTCGGTCGGAGAAATCGTCGGCAGCCGCACGTCTTCACCGGCAGTCCGCTCCGCGGAACGGACGACGGCGTCCAGGATATGAAACGGCTTCGCCAGCACGCCACAGCAGGCCCGCAGCTGACCTTTCCGCTTCAGTGTGACAAACGAACCCATGACGATGGTCGACGCTGCGCCGGCCAAGGTGGGATCGGACAGTTGCGGTTGTCTGCCATTGACGATGGCCGCGACCACTTCTCCCGCGGCGCGTCGAATCGCGGCGGCTTGTTCGTCGGTCAGTTCAAGTGATTGGACGGCCTCGGGCGCGGATGTGGGGGTGCTGCCGGAATTAGCTGGTGGTGGCATCTTAATGCTTTCGGTTGGAACGAATGAGGTTGGCATCGGTTGGTTGTATTGTGAGATTTGTACGGGCACTCGGCGGCGGCCCCAGTCGCCAGGTCGATCGGCGAACACGCCGGGAATCTCGCCGCCGCAATGACCGCAGCGGTTGCCCTGCATGTAGTACGCGCCCAGCTGATACCAGTCGCGCTGGATGATCAGCTGGCCGCAATGGTGACAAAACGAACTGTCACGCTGTTGATCGTGAACGTTGCCGACAAATGCGTATTTCAAGCCCTGTCGCTGCGCGATCTCGTGCGCCATCAGCAGTGTTTCATGCGGTGTATTTGGCCGGTCCAGCATGCGAAAATCGGGGTGAAACGCCGAGAAATGCACCGGCACAAGGTCGCCGATGCGGTCGAGGATCCAATCGCACATCTGCCGCAGTTCGTCGGGTGAATCATTGGCGTCGGGGATGATCAAATTCGTGATCTCGAACCAGACGTCCGTCTCCTTTTTCAGCCATTCCAGCGTCTTTAGCACCGGATCGATGTGCGATTGCGTGATGCGAAAATAGAACTCTTCGGTGAAGGCTTTCAGGTCAACGTTGGCCGCGTCAATATATTCGTAGAATGGCCCCCGCGCCTGCTCGGTAATATATCCGGCGGTGACGGCGACGTTCTTGATACCTAATTGGCGGCAGGCCTTGGCCGTGTCGATTGCATATTCGGCCCAAATCACGGGGTCGTTATACGTGTAGGCGACACTGTGGCAGCCCATGTCTTTGGCAGCAGCGGCGATTGCTTCGGGGGTGGCTAATTCGCTGAGCCGTTCGACTTCGCGCGACTTCGAGATGTCCCAGTTCTGGCAAAACTTGCAGCCCAAATTGCAGCCGGCCGTTCCGAACGACAATACGGCGGTACCTGGCAGGAAGTGGCTGAGCGGTTTTTTCTCGATCGGATCGACGCAAAATCCCGTGCTGCGGCCGTAGGTGGTGAGTACCATTTCACCTTCGCGATTTTCGCGCACGAAGCAGAAGCCTCGATCACCGGGCTTCATGTTGCACTCGCGCGGGCAGAGGTCGCAAATGATACGGCCGGTTTCTTCGGAAGTGTGCCACCATCCACCCGCTTTGGTGCCGTCAGCCGACGGAGGAGTATCGGGCGGCAAATCGACCACGATTGACATTGCGAGTGACTCGACCAGCGGGAAACGGTTGCCGCCAGATTGGACCGAAACAGATGACAGTTGTCTGTTCTACGCTTTTTCAGACGTCTATGTCAAATATAGTTCACCCGTGGCTCAACGGCGGGCTACTGGGCACTTGGTTCGTCCGGCTTCGGCGGTCCGGGTGGTTCCAATCCAGATGGCGGATCTTGCGAACCGCCCGGTTGTTGGCCCTGTTGTTCCGCGCGAGCTCGCTGCTGCTGCTGAAATTGTTCGAAAGAACCAGTTAGTGACTCGACCATCCGTGGAAGCTGCGGCGCAGAGACATAAACGCGGGCCGACACGGCGGAATGCGGAAACAAGTTGGTGAGAAAGTCGAGTTTAAACTCCGATGCCGTATGCGCGATCATCAGGCCGTTGGCGTACGAGCCCGGAAGCAAGTCGTCGGGCAACTTCAATTCGTCGTAGATCTCCTGCACGCTAGGGCGTTTTTGGCCTTCTTGCTGTTGAGGCTTGGGCAACTCCGGCGGTGCGCCGAACTTCTGCGAGTACAACTCTACGTTTTGGCGCAGCGCGTTGATCACTTGCGGCATCACGGCATGCGGCAAGACCACGCGGGCCACAACTTTGGCAGGCGGGCCGATGTTTTGGATAAAGTCGATGATAAATTCGGTCGGCCCGGTCATCAGAATCGTACCCGTACTAAAAACGCCTTCTCCGCGCCCTTCGGGAACACGCGCCGTCACGTAATTTGTCTGGACCTGCTGATATTTCTTCGGGTCTTGACTTTCGCCTTCGTCAGGCGGTTGGTTGGTTTCAGACATGAACGAGGCACCTTTTGGGGACGTCGGCCGGAAATCGTCGGGCGAAAATTCCACTCTGTCGTCAATGTAAACCGTACCCACTCTTTGTAAAGGCAGGTGTGGACGTTAAATCGGCCGCTGCTTTCCGATATACTGGTCGGCGTCGGTCGAGTCATATTTAAATTACCCGAAGTGTCAGCGGGGGTCAGCATCTTGGCAGTTGCTAAACAAGTCACTGTGTTTGGAATTCTAGCGGTCACCCTTAGCTTCGCAGTTCCGGCGCGGGCCGAGCGGTTGCGGTTCGTGGCATTTAATACCGAATGTCTGCAAGCGGCGGACACGAATGCGACACGGATTCCAAAGTTTCGCTGGAACGACGCTCGGCAACGGCATCTGGAAAGGGTCGCCAATGTGATCGAAACGCTTGAGCCGGACGTGATTTGCCTCGTCGAAGTTACCTCCAGAGAAGCGGTCGATGCGGTGGTGGCGATTCTGCACGAAAAGGGACTGCGGGAGTATCGGGGATATCACGTTGAGTCGGCTGACAAATTCACCGGCTTCGATGTTGCCTTTATCAGCCTCCACAAACCCGACGAGATCAAAGGCGAGACGATCCGTTTCATCTTTTCTTCATCGGGCGACGAAACCTGGCGAGAGGATTTCTCGTACGTTGATGACGACGGCGAAAAAAAGGCGCGGAGCACAGGGTTAATGCGGCATTCGCTGTTTTGCGTAACGATCGCGGGGGAGAAATTTGGCTTTTTGGGGCTGCACCTCAAATCCAATCCCAGTGATGATTACTCGAATGCGCGGCGGACCGCGGAAGCGGCCATCGTGCAGCGGATTGTCGGCAAAGAAATCGTGCCGCGCGGCTACGAACCGATCGTTCTCGGCGACCTGAACGACTACGATCCGGATGTGCCCGACCGTGACGATTTTCGCAAGACGTCGACTAACGTAATCCGCATGTTGAAAAACTATGATTCAAAGCAACCGGGTCCAGAGTTGGCCAACGCCGCGCAAAAGATCGAGCGTATCGCTGATCGATACACGTCGCATTGGGACCGCAACGAAAACGGCGCGGCCGATGTGGATGATGTGTTTACGATGATCGACCATGTGCTGCTGCCCAAGGGGTTGATGCCGCGCGTACGGCGCACGTTTGTTTCACGTTTAACGGGGTTGGACACATCCGATCACTGGCCCGTCGTTGTCGATTTAGATTTGCCAGCGAAATAACAATTCGCCTCCGCGCATGCCCCACTCAATCGCCCGCTATATCGACCACGCAGTGTTGCACCCCACGCAAGCCGAAGAAGACTTGCGCACCGCATGCGGCTTGTGTGCGGAAGTCGGTGTGGCCAGCATCTGCGTGAAGCCTTACATGGTTCCACTTGCCGGCGAGTTGCTGGCCGATTCGGCCGTAAAGGTCTCCACGGTGATCAGCTTTCCACACGGTGCCTGTGCGACGGCAGTCAAGGTCGCCGAAGCCCGTGCCGCTTGTGACGTGGGTGCCGTGGAATTGGATATGGTCGTTAATCTGGGATTGGTCCAGTGCGGGCAATGGGCCGATGTCGAAACCGACATTCGCGCAGTGGTCGCAGCGGCCGCCGAGAGCGGCGCGATTACAAAAGTCATCTTTGAAACGGGTTTACTCAGCGATGCAGATCAAAAAATTCGGCTTTGCCAGTGCAGCGAAAACGCCGGCGCGGCATTTGTGAAGACCTCGACGGGCTTCGGATTTGTCAAACAGCCAGACGGCACGATGAAATCGACCGGTGCGACATTCGACGACATCCAACTGATGCGAGAGCACTGTTCGGAAACCGTTGGCGTCAAAGCTTCGGGCGGAATTCGTAATCTGGCAGACGCGAGGCAGTTTATCAAACTTGGTGCGACGCGGCTTGGAACTAGTTCGACCCGATCGCTGGTTGATGAAGAAACAGATGGTTCCGAAAATCTTCAAACGAAAGCGGACTACTGATGCTCGAACTTTACGGGAAAATCGAAGCGGCGACCGAAGCGATTCGCGCACGCTGGAGTACGCCTCCGCGAGTCGGGATTATCCTGGGCACCGGTTTAGGAGATTTGGCCGAGCAAATTGACACAGCCATGGCAGTCGATTACGACGAAATTCCCAACTTTCCGCGGTCGACCGCGACCAGCCATCGAGGTCGGCTCGTTTGCGGTTCGCTGCAAGGCGTCGACGTCATGGTGATGGAAGGCCGCGTGCATCGCTATGAAGGCCATCCGCTGAAACAGATCACACTGCCCGTGCGTGTCATGAAAGCGATGGGCTGCGAGTTGTTGGTGATCTCCAACGCCGTTGGCGGCATGAATCCGAATTATCGCTGCGGCGACATCATGGTAATCGATGATCACATCAATCTGATGGATGACAACCCGCTGGTCGGCATCAACGACGACCGCCTGGGTCCGAGATTCCCCGACATGTGCCAACCGTATGACCAGGCGCTGATCGAGATTGCACTGGAAATTGCGCGACGCGAGAATTTCGCGGCGCACAAAGGCGTCCTTGTCGCGGTCACCGGGCCGAATCTGGAAACCCGTGCGGAATACCGGTTCCTGCGTTTGATCGGCGCAGATGTCGTAGGCATGTCTACCGTTCCCGAAGCGATCACGGCTGCGCACTGCGGCCTGCGGACAATCGGCTTTTCTGTTGTGACAGATATGTGTCTTGCCGATGCGCTGAAGCCGGCGAACGTCGAAGAGATCATTGCCACGGCCAACGCTGCGGAACCGAAACTCCGCGCGCTGGTGTTGGGGATTTTGGATCACATCAGGGCAGAGTAGTAGCGGGACAGAGATACATTGGGTCGAAGGCATTTGGTACGCAACTAACTTTGGAGCGGTTCTTTTTTCCTCCTCCCCTTCTTCTACGATGCTTCACCTTTACCGCCAAATCCAAGAAGCGTCCTCTTATGTCCGCGAGCGATGGCCGCACAAACCGAAGGCGGGCATGATCCTGGGGACGGGCCTCGGCGGATTGGCCGACGCGGTTACAGCGTCAACCGTGATCAACTACGAAGACATTCCGCACTTTCCAAAATCGACAGCTATCGGGCACCGAGGCCGCTTAATCTGCGGCGAACTGAATGGTGTGCCTGTCGCCGCCATGCAGGGCCGCTTTCATGCCTATGAGGGATACTCCGCGGCGCAAATCACGTTGCCCGTGCGTGTGATGCGCGCGTTGGGGATAGAGCTGCTCGTCGTTTCAAATGCGGCCGGCGGAATAAATCCGAATTTTCGTTGCGGCGACGTTATGGTGATCGCAGACCATATCAATTTCATGAACGTCAATCCGCTGATCGGCGTCAACGATGACCGGCTCGGTCCGCGGTTTCCCGACATGTCTGCGCCGTATGACCCGGCGCTCATCGAACGCGCGATAAAGATCGCGCGGCAGAATGAATTCGTCGCGCACCGGGGTGTCTATGCCGCGCTGCGGGGTCCAAATTATGAAACGCGCGCCGAGTATCGTTTTCTCCGTCGGATTGGTGCTGATATGGTCGGAATGTCTACCGTCCCAGAAGTTCTCGCCGCCAACCATGCCGGCCTGCGCGTCTTTGCGCTCTCGACCGTCACAAATATGTGCTTGCCCGATTTTCTCGGCGCGACAACCGGCGAAGATGTTGTCAAAACCGCCGCCGCAGCGGCAGACAAAGTGCAGGCAATCATCGGTGGTATTATTTCCGATCTTCCTCCCCTTGTTGTGGAGAAATGAAGGGAAAACTGAACAGCATGCATTCGAATCCCAGCGGAGTTATCGCCAAAAAACGCGACGGCCTGGTTCTTTCGCGTGATGAAATTGCAGAATTTATCCACGGTTTCACGGTCGGTACGATTCCCGACTATCAAATGTCCGTGCTGGCGATGGCCATTTATCTGCGAGGTATGAACGAAGAAGAGACATCCGCGTTAACCGAGGCGATGCTCGAAAGCGGATCGACATTGCAATGGCAAAGTGACGATCGATCGATCGTCGACAAGCACTCGACCGGCGGTGTCGGCGATAAGGTTTCGCTGATCCTAGCTCCGCTGCTGGCCTGTTGTGGCTTAAGAGTGCCGATGATATCGGGCCGCGGACTGGGACCGACGGGCGGGACGCTTGACAAGCTGGAATCGATTTCCGGCTTCCGTACCGATTTTTCTCGGGACGAAATTCAGGCCATCACCGACCGGATTGGCTGCATCATCACTGGCGCGACTGCCGATATTGCGCCGGCCGACAAGAAGCTGTACGCGCTGCGCGATGTGACCGCCACGGTGGCGTCGATTCCGCTGATTACCGCCAGCATCATGAGCAAGAAACTGGCTGAAAACCTCGACGGGCTGGTGCTGGATGTCAAGTTCGGCTCCGGCGCGTTTATGAAAACCCTCGACGAAGCACGCCGGTTGGCTGCTGCGCTGGTCGCGGTCGGCAACCGCATGAATGTCCGCACGACTGCGCTGCTGACCGATATGAATCAGCCGCTCGGACGTATGATCGGCAATACCGTTGAGGTGGAAGAATCGATCGCGACTTTGCAGGGCAAAGGTCCGGAAGATTTGCGCGAACTCGCTTTGGCGCTCGGCACGGACCTACTCGTTTCCGTCGATGCAGCAGCCAATCCGGACGAAGCAACACAGCTTTTGTCGCAACATATCGATTCGGGCCGAGCCATGGAGCAGTTCCAGAAGATGGTGTCGGCTCAAGGTGGTGCTCTATCTGTGCCGCGTCTCGTTGCGCCGAAATCAAAACTGGTTGCTGAACGTAGCGGCTACATTTCCGCCATCAACACGCAGCAATTGGGGCAAGTCGTTGTAGAACTAGGTGGTGGTCGGCGGGTGAAATCCGACACGATCGACCACGGCGTCGGCCTGGAGATGCGCGTCCGCATCGGTGACGAAATCGCCGCCGGCCGGCCATTACTGGATATCTTTGCTAAATCGGCCGCTGCCGCCGCCGTCCGTGATAAACTAGCAGCTGCCATCAGAATTTCCGACAAGCCGCCCACGCCATTGGCGCTGATCGTCAAAAACTGACGATTGTTTCCATGACCTCCGACGACAGACAGCAACTGATTGCCGCCTCCATCGAATCGCGCCTGCGCGGCTACGCGCCGTATTCCAGCTATCAGGTCGGCGCTGCGATTCTCGCAGCGGACGGCCGAGTGTTTACCGGTTGCAATGTCGAAAACGCATCGTATGGAATGACACTGTGTGCCGAGCGAGTCGCCGTTGCATCGGCCGTTGCTGCGGGATCGAGAGAATTCTCAGCACTGGCCGTTGCCACTGCCGGCGGAGGAACGCCGTGCGGCGCATGCCGCCAGGTGCTCGTGGAATTTTGCGAAGACCTGCCGGTGCTGTTGGTCGACGTCTCGCGGGAACAGGCCGTTGCGGAGACGATGCTCCGTCAGCTTCTGCCGGATCGATTTGGGTTGTGACCGCGGTTAAGAGTAATCTAATGAGGAGGGCGGACATCTTACCTGGGCCTGCCCCGCCATCTTCGACTCGTGCGGTCCGTTGATCAATGGCCGCCTCACAGGTCGTTCTCGTCGAGCGTGGCCAAGTAGGGCAGGTTGCGAAATTCGTCTTTGTAATCGAGGCCGTAGCCGACGACGAATTCGTCGGGGATGCGAAAGCCAATGAAATCGGGCGAGAGATCGACTTCCTGACGGCCTTCTTTATAGAGCAGCACTAACGAACGCACAGATTGCGGTTGCAGCGATTCGATGCGTTTCATGACGTGCGAGAGCGTGTGGCCGGTGTCGAAAATGTCGTCCACCAGCAGCACGTCGCGTCCCGCCACGTCCGGCATCAGGTCGTCGTTAATAATCAGTTCGCCGCGCGTCGTCGTCGCGCCGTGGTAACTGCGGGCCTGCAAAACGCCGACGCGCAGCGGTACGTCGAGCAGTCGGATCAGATCGGCCAGCAGCACGACACTGCCGGTGAGAATGCCGATAATCGTCAGCGGCCGACCTTCGTAGCAGGCGGTTACTTCACGTGCGACGCGTTCGACGCCGGAGCGGAGTTCCTGCTCGGATAAAAGCGATTTCATTGCTGCTTACTCTCCCCGCTCAGTGTGAGAGTATTTGTCCTCGCATGTTTAAATTAAAATGCCGGCCACACAAGCCGTCATGAATGCCGCCAGCGTCCCACCCAGCATCGCCCGCAAGCCGAGCCGTGCGAGATCGCCACGCCGTTCGGGTGCGATGCCGCCGATGCCACCGAGTTGAATTCCGATCGAACCGAAATTGGCGAACCCACACAACGCATAGGTGAGAATCGTCACACTGCGCGGCGACAGTGATTCACTGTTTTCAGCCAGTATGTTGCCCAAGTTCAAATAGGCCACGAATTCGTTGGCGACCATTTTCGTGCCCAATAATTCGGCGGCGGTAAAACAATCTTTGCCGGGGATGCCCATGATCCAGGCCAACGGCCAGAAGATGTAACTCAACGCATTTTCAAGCGTCCACTGTTGGCCAAACAACGATCCGGTCCAACCGATCAGGCCATTTAGCATTGCGATAATTGCGAGAAAGGCGATCAACATAGCGGCCACGTTCAAGGCCAACTTCATGCCGTCCGCCGCGCCCGATGCGGCCGCGCCGATCAGATTGGCGTCCCTCTTTTCGACTTGAATTTCAACGTGCCCCATCGTCTTGGGCTGCTCGACTTCCGGTTGCATCACTTTGGCGATCAGCAATGCTGCGGGCGCACTGATGACGGATGCCGTGACGAGGTGTCCCGCATTGATGCCAAAGCCGACATACGCGGCAAGCACCCCGCCGGCGATCGTCGCAAAGCCGCCGACCATTACGGCCATCAATTCCGATGCCGTCATTGCGCCGACGTAGGGTCGAATGACCAGCGGCGCTTCGGTTTGTCCGACAAAGATATTTGCGGCGGCGGATAGACTTTCCGCGCCGGATGTACCCAGCGTCTTTTGCATGATCCAAGCAAAAAATGCTACGACCCGCTGCATGACACCCAGATGATAGAGCATCGACATCAGCGATGCGAAAAAGATGATAGTCGGCAATACGCCGAACGCGAACGAGGTGAGTAATTGCCGCGTGCGCGGCTGGTTTGGTGTTAGGTAGTTTGCAATCGAATCGGCAAGCCACGCTCGAAAAGACTCTTCCCAGCCTTCGGCAGAGGGGTCGACCTGGCGGGTGGACTCGCCAACTGCAACCGTAACCACTCCGTCCTGCCGCCGCAACGATTTAACCAACGAGTCGATTTCTGGCTGACCGTGTTCTAAAACAACCAGCGAGGTATTTCCACTTGCAGTGATATTCACCGGGACTTCGAATTCG
>JAYGDO010000256.1:0-3367 GCA_046582885.1 Pirellulales bacterium
CCGTCCGGACTCCAGGCCACATCGACAACAATGCTATCGCGATTGTGTAGGGTGCGGAGCAGCTTGCCACTGGTCGCCTCCCACACCTTGACGGTTACGTCATTGCTGCCGCTGGCCAATCGCTTGCCGTCCGGGCTCCAGGCCACGCTCTGGACATGGCCCGTGTGCCCCTTCAGTGTGTCGACCAGTTTGCCACTGGCGGCGTCCCAGACCTTCACGTTTTTGTCGGCACTACAGGTGGCCAATTGCTTGCCATCCGGGCTCCAGGCCACGCTCTTAACAGCTTCCGTGTGGCCGTGCAGGGTGCGGGCGAGTGCGAGAACCAGTTTTACGGGCTGACTTGTGGTTGTTGATGTGGGGAGTTCGCGTAGCCTTGACTCGACGGACGTCAATCGCTTCGTCACCTTCACCTTCACCAGGCTGGACAAAGCCGGATCCGACTTTAGCGACAGGCGATACCAATGCGCCGCACGTTGCAGCAGGCGTCCGTTTGTAGCTTCGCCCGCCTTCTCCGCCGCTAGGTACCAACCGTCGGCTAGAGCGACTTGCTCTTTGCTGGTGGCGGGCGTTTTTAGTTCTTGCGTTGCCAGTTCCTTGAGCCTTTCGTCACTGCCCAGGGCCAGCATCGGAATGCCGCGTTCCCAATCGCCTTTCACCAGACAGTAATAACGCCCGGCTGCGAGATTCGCGGTCGCGTCGGTGGGATTCGTTTCCAGCGTTGCCAGGGCGACCTGTAGCTTGTCGAATGTGACCTTACCCTTTCTGACTGCGAACGCCCTGGCTTGTGTTTTCAGGATCAGCGGGCGGTCTTTGGCCTTGGGTGCGGCGAGCGAGGCAATCTCGGCGAGTTTCGTGGCCGAGCCGAAGTCGTCGCGCCCCAGCGATTTGTCCACGAGTTGCAAGGCCGTCTCGGCCACCGCCCTGTACTGGGATGAAGTTCTGGCCCGTTTCGACATCCGCCAGACTGTCGATGCCTTTTTCGCCAAGGCGTCGATCTGGAAGTGCCTAGCCATTTCCTCGACCACGGGCATCGCCGCTGCGGCATCAGCCGCTACATCCAGCGCGGCCTTAAGCAGTGCGTGGCGGGCAGTCGGGTCGTCGCCGCTCTTTTGTGATTGCTCGATTAGCCGCCTGGTCAGTTTGAGCTTTCCGTCGGGCTTGGTAGCCGCCTTGATTTGGTCGCCATAGATTTCCTGGACGAGCGCGGCGGCCTCTTTTTGTGCCGCTTCGTCGGGAACGGGTAGGCGGTCATCAGCCGGAGAGACTGAATGCAATGAAAACGCCAGAACCAAAAGAGCCAATTGCAGTCGCAAAGCAGTCCCCACACTGAGCCGAGGTCGTACTGCTTTATTGTGCCATCGCAGTTGATGGTTTGCCAGCGGACGGATAGCCGCCTCGTGGGGAATTGCCGCGGCGGCGCGGCTAGATTGCACGAAACGGGTGGCGGCGAAATGGCTATTGGCACGCCTTCCCGCCGGCACCTAGAATCGTTTGAGTGGACTCGTATCGAGCGGATGCTTGGGGAAATTCAGGATGAGAAAGAGAACCGGTAAGGGGCGATCGGCAAATTTCCGGCAGAGCCTGCCGCTCAGAGGAATCCTCTGCCTCGGCAGCCTGGCCGTCGCGGCAAGTGCCTCGACCGCAGCCGAGGAGCGGACCGCAAAGATGAAGCGGGCCGTTGCCGGCCAGCAACTCCAGTACTTGGTGCAGTCGCCTGCTGGTGAAAAACCGAAGGACGGCTGGCCCCTGCTGTTGTTCCTGCACGGCTACGGTGAATGTGGCGACAACATTGCTCTGGTAAAAAAACACGGCCCCCCAAAATTGCAGAAGAAGTTCAAACCGCTGTCCGGCTGCCTGATCATTTCTCCCCAGTGTCCGAAAAATAGCTGGTGGCGGGTCGAAGCGCTAAAAGCGCTAATGGACGAGACCCTCGCCGAACGTGACGACATCGACCGCCGCAGGATTTACGTCACCGGGCTCAGCATGGGAGGCTATGGCATCTGGAGCTTCATCTCCCACTACCCCGACTATTTTGCGGCCGCCATTCCGATTTGCGGCGGCGGGGATCCGTTTCGACTGCCCGCCAATCGTCCTCCGGTGAAAACGGGGATCAAGAATGAATTTGATCCGCAGGGCCTGCGCCGCGCACGGCACCTGCCGATCTGGACGTTCCACGGCACGAAAGACCGGTCGGTTCCCGTCAAGGAGACGGAAATGCTGGTGGAGATGCTCGGAGATGCCGGAAGTAAGAAAGCGAGGTTGACCGCTTATCGGGGAGCCGGCCACGTCGAGGCCTGGGAAAAAGCGTACGGGGACCCGGCGGTCTGGGATTGGTTGTTCGCGCAGCGGAGGCCGCGGAGCGGAAAATTGCGGAACTGACCCCGTCCACCGCTGCCCCAAATCGAGGGATCCGAATCGAATCCTGCCGCCGCCTGCGGACTTTATTCCGGGTAGAGTGGCGTGGACAGGTATCGCTCGCCCAAGTCCGGAAGTACCACGACGATCAGTTTGCCTTCGTTCTCGGGCCGTTTGGCGACCTGAATCGCCGCCCAAGCCGCGGCACCGCTGCTGATGCCGCACATCAGCCCCTCGCTGCGCGCCATGGCGCGGGCCGTCTCGCGGGCATCTTCGTCGTCGACTAGAACCACATCGTCGATGATGTCGACGTTCAGCACGTCGGGAATGAACCCCGCGCCGATTCCTTGAATGGTGTGCTTGCCGGGCTGCAAGTCCTGGCCGGCGCGGCGCTGGGTGATGACGGGACTCGCCTTTGGTTCGACAGCGATTGCCTGGAACTCCGGTTTGCGCTGTTTGATGACTTCGCTGACGCCCGTGATCGTACCGCCCGTGCCGATGCCGCTGACCAGGATGTCGACCTTGCCGTCGGTGTCCCGCCAAATTTCTTCGGCGGTTGTCTTGCGATGGACTTCCGGATTGGCCGGATTTTTGAATTGCTGCGGCATGAAGTAGTGGTCGTTTTCGTCGTGTAGTTGCTCGGCCTTGCGTACAGCGCCGGGCATGCCTTCGGCGGCCGGCGTGAGCACAAGTTCCGCACCCAGCGCCTTGAGCATTCGCCGCCGCTCGACGCTCATGCTCTCGGGCATGGTGACCATCAGCTGGTAGCCCCGCGCGGCGCAGGTAAATGCCAGCCCGATTCCCGTGTTGCCGCTGGTCGGTTCGATGATGACCGTATCGTCCTTGATCAGCCCGTCCCGTTCCGCGGCGTCAATCATGGCGGCGCCGATACGGTCCTTGACACTCCAAAGCGGGTTGAGCCCCTCGACCTTGCCGGCCACGGTTGCCACACAGCCCTCGGTGATGCGGCGGAGTCGGACCAGCGGCGTGTTGCCGATGCAGTCGGTGATGA
>JAYGDO010000461.1:0-1746 GCA_046582885.1 Pirellulales bacterium
GGCGGCACCGTATGCTTGCCACCGACCCGCATCGATCATGAAGTCAATGAACGTGATGTGCGTATCGCCAAACGCGACGTTGACGCCGTCCGGATGGCGACTGCTCGCGTTTGCCTGCAAATCCTCCCACTGTCCACCGCCATCGCCGCCGCCAAAAGCGTTGACCGTCGTCGTAGTACCCGGCTTACTCGAGTGCGTATAAGCACATGAGCCGGCGTCTCCCCAGGCCCACGCTCCTGCCTCATCCCGCTGAGTCATGCCGGCAACGACTTCGCTATAGACCACGGTGTTACTAGGTCCGTCGGTCATGATCGCCAAGGCCGTCGGCGAATCGAGCGAAAACGGCCCCGTCCGGCTAACGCAATCGCTAAACGGCTGGCCTTGCCCCGGATTCTCCGGGGTGGAATTCTCACCGCAACCGATTTCCATCCCGAAATTCTGCACGAAATTCGAACGAGCAAATTGAACCTGCGCTCCCTCCGCTTGGAAGTACCGATCGGTCGGATTGTCGCTCGGACACATAAAAATCGGCAAAAAGACCTGCGTCGCGCCGCCTGTCTGCCCGAAAGGTGCAACCTGCTCGTCGGCCTTAATCGTATAGTCGTAGTTTCGAATGATGTTTCCACCATCGAGATACGGCAGCAGAGCCGTGAGACCACTGTGCCGCAGCGTGGTGTGGATACCCATCGGCAATTGCTCGGATCGGTTCGAATACAACATCGCCGCCTTGACCACGTTGGCCAAGTTCGACTGGCAATTGGTCGAGCGTGCATTTTCGCGCGCGCTTTGAATCGCGGGCAGCAGCATACCGATCAGGATGCCGATAATCGCGATCACAACCAGAAGTTCAACAAGTGTAAATCCACCACGTTTTTGCGGCTTCGTTCTGGGTCGTCTCATAATTAGCTCCCTATTAAACGTGGACCCCTTTTCCCTCTGTACCGGTTCCGAAAAAAATGAATCCGTTAAGAAATGCATTCGTCGAGACAAAAAACGAAAAGCCTTAGAGAACCCGTTCCCTTCCGAAAACTCCGTCCCGACAACGTCAAAAATAGAAAAATGCGCCGTACCGCGCGCCCCTGACAGGTGGGGCCCGCCCTGACCGGACAACTGACCCCGCTAAAGCCGTAATGTAACTTCACTTAGGCTCAAGGTCAAGCAGTTTCCTGGTGGGCAGATTCTTCGATGCGGAAAATTCGCACACGTAAGTCCTTATTTTCATTAGCTGTGCATCCGCACGCCGGGGTCGCCAAAATTGATGATCTCGGCCTCCCGTTGCGCTAGCCAATCGAGCCGCTCCAAGACGTTTCGCTCGGCGTCAAACTGTTTGGCGAGCCGGACATACGTGGCGTGGTGGCGGGCCTCTGACTCGAACAATCCGGCATAAAAATTTGCCAGTTCTTCTTCCGCGAGGTGGTCACGCAACAGGGCAAAACGCTCGCAACTCCTGGCTTCAATTAAACCGGCCACCAACAGCCGGTCCACACCTCGCTGAGGCTCTTGGCGGCGTACCAATTCGTTCAAGCGGCGGCCGTAACTACTCGGTTTGATCCGCCGAAATCGAACTTCGCGCAGTTTTAGCAATTCCAACACCATGCGAAAATGCTCGAGTTCCTCGTTAACGATCAACTCCATTTCCCGGCACAACTCGTCGTTTTCTACGTATGCAAAAATCAAATTCAAGGCGGTGGCGGCCGCTTTTTTTTCGCAGTGTGCGTGGTCGATCAAAAGTTCATCGACATTGGC
>JAYGDO010000471.1:0-8288 GCA_046582885.1 Pirellulales bacterium
TTTTCCGTTTGACCATGTCATACGAGCCACCGTCGCGGACGATTTCAAAATCTGGCTGGCCTTTTTGCGGCGGCTTGTTCCGGTCGTAGAAACAGACATCGTTCTTGCCGACGACTTTTGCGATGTGTTTCTGTACGACAATGGCAGTTGTCTCGTCGAGACCGATACCCAACAACTGCGGGTACGCATCGACCAGTTTCGTCATGTCGCGCTGCCGACCGCGCTGCGTGAAATGCTGGTCGATCGCGACGCCTTTCAAAAAACCCAGTCCGCGTTCATAACCTTCTGCCATGATATTGAGATTGCCCAAAGGATCGCCGCGGGCCATGTATTCGGCCTGGATCGAGGCGCCCGCCGAACTGCCGGCAATCACGCCGCCGCGGCGCAGCACATCGTGCATCAGCGACTCCGCCTTGGTGTCGAGATAGGCATCGACGAACCGCCACTGTCGCCCCCCGCCGAACCAGAGTCCGCTCGCGTTTTGCAGCGTTTCGAGAAACGCGTCGCTTTCCACAACGTCGCGGGTCCTGCCGGGCAGCACCGTCACCTCCTTCGCGCCGAGGCGTTTCAGCATCTCCGCCAGCCCGGATCTTTTGGGGATTGGATCGGGATTTGCCGTCGGGAAAATTGCGATTCGCGCCTTGTCAGCACCCGCGAGTTGCACGAATTGCTCCATTAACCCTTTGGGCATCCCGCCACCGCCAATGATTATCAGCGTGCCCTCTTTCACCGTCGGCGGCGGAGGTTCTTTTGCCGGAAAACCCGCGCCGAGCCGTTCGGCGACCGACCGCTGCAGCGAGGGCAGATCGGCCGCACCCTCGCCGTTTTTGAGGACGATTTGCCGCGGCGGCCGCCAGCGGCCGGCCGCCAGTAAAATACGCGATTCGCCCTCGCCCACCGAACGAATCCGCCGCCCGCTCACAACCAACGCCGCCGCGGAGCCAATTTCGTAGCCGATCAATTCGGGTTGCGCCTGCACCGCTTTGTCGAAACTAGCTTTCCCCTCGGCCGCGTTCTCGGCGGAAACCGCTTTGACAAAACTATTCGGCAGCATGCGCCGCACACAGGCCGCGGCAGAGGTGCCGACAGCGCCACCGCGTTTGATCAATGCGGTTAAAGACCTTTCGAGTTTCGTCTCCGACACAATCTTTTCAAAGTTGTCGACATCGACAACGCTTAGCCACACTCCCGTCGCATTTTCAATTTTGTCGTTGACTGCCGCGCCGTTGGCCGCTTGGCTTGAGGGCACGAACAAAAACTGCAATTCAGCGGCGCGGCTTGTTCGCCAAGCTTCAATCAGCCGGCCAGCGTTTTCGCCCGCGGCGGCGTCCGTGTCGACCCGCAGGACAACAACGCGTGACTGCTCGCGGCCCGCCAGTTTGAAGAATTCCGTAAAGGCTTCGTCGGGAGTTTTCTGACCGCCAATCACCAACGACCCATAAATTCCCCGCGGATCAATCCCTCGACGTAGATCCTGAAGCGACGATGTGCTGAGGATCGACCGCGTTTGCTCCTCGGCCGCGGGCAAATACCGCAGTCCGGCGAGCGACGACGTTAGCAGCAAAATCGAGAATAGTGGAATCCGTCCGCCCATCGCCACTCCCGCCTTATCTCGATTCGTCGCAGAATGCGCGGTAGTCGATCTGTTGGTGCCGGTCGAGAGAGTTTCCCGCCGGCGGCAGATCGTATTTCAATCCCGTTGCGCAATTGAACAATACCGCTACATCGTCGCGGCCAACTCGGCCGCTGGCAAGTTCTTTTTTGTAGGCCGCATACGTGGCGGCGCCCTCGGGGCACATCAAAATTCCCTCGGTTTCGGCCATTTCCCGCTGCGCCGCTTGAATCGCGTCGTCATCGACGGCTGTCGCAAATCCACCGGTTTGGCGAACGCCGCGAAGAATCAAAAAATCACCGATCGCCGCCGGCACGCGAATACCAGCCGCGATCGTATGCGCATTCTCCCACATCCGCGCGTGCTCGGTTCCCTCCTCAAACGCCCTCACGATCGGCGCACAGCCGGCCGCTTGAACCGCAACCATCCGCGGACGTTTGCCGCCAATCCAGCCAATCGCCTCCAGCTCGTCGAACGCTTTGACCATACCGATCAGTCCCGTGCCGCCGCCGGTCGGATAAAAAATCACATCCGGCAACTTCCAGTCGAACTGCTCGGCCAATTCCAGCCCCATCGTCTTTTTACCCTCGATCCGATACGGCTCCTTCAGCGTCGACACGTCGAACCAATTCGCGGCCGCTTTTCCTTCTCCAACGAGCTTACCGCAATCATTGATTAGCCCGTTCACCCGCCAGACCTTAGCGGCTTGTGCGGCAATTTCACGAACGTTTATCTCCGGCGTATCCTCCGGACAAAAAACGAACGCCGCAATTCCCGCCCGGCTGGCATAGGCCGCCAGGGCCGCGCCGGCATTGCCGTTGGTCGGCATGGCGAGCCTGGTGATGCCGAGTTGCTTGGCCATCGAAACCGCCAAGCAAAGCCCTCGAGCCTTGAACGACCCGGTGGGCAGGCGGCCTTCATCTTTGATCAACAGTTGGCCACCGCCCAACTGCCTGCAAATCCGCGGCGTTGGCAGCAAGGGCGTCATCGATTCGCCGAGACTTACGAAGTTCGACGCGCTGCGAACGGGCAAGAACTCGCGATACCGCCACATGACGGCCGCTCGGCCGGCGAGTTGGTCTTTGGACAGCGAGTTGGAAAGTGCCTCCAAATCGTAACGCACCAATAACGGCTTGCCTGCAGACGAGAGGCCTTGAATCCGGTCCGCTTCGTACCGCTCACCGGTCGCCGAACACTCCAAATGCGTGACGAACGTCCGACACTCGGCGTGACCATTTTCCATCTCTTGCCTCCGCCCCGCCGCTACTGCTTGGTAACCTTGCGCTGGCCGAGCAGGCGCTGCGCTTCGTTGAGCAAAAACTTGGCGTCCATAAACGGTTGGTAGCTGATGTCCTGCCAGAGCACCAGGCCATCGGGGGCGACGAGAAACGTACCATGCAGCGGCTGCCGTTCGAAGTCGTCATACGCGCGGTAGGCCTTGAACACGTCGAGTTCGGCATCGGCGACCAACGGGATCGGCAAAACGCCCTCGTCATAGTTTTCGATCGATTCTTTCAGGCCGCTCATATCGTCGGTGCTGATGGCGGCTAGTTCGATGCCGGATTCGTTGAACTGCTTCATCATCGGAGCAAAGGTTTGCAATTGTTCGGCACAGTGCAGGCAGCCGAAACCGAGATAAAAAATGACGACCACAGGCTTGCCGGCGTCGGTGTACTGCTTGAGCGAGCGTTTTTTGCCGTCGGCGCCGGGCAGTTCCCAATCGGCCGCGGGCGACGGTTGCCAGCGGAATCCGCCTAGCGAATCGAGATCGGGGCGGTCGCCGACATCGTCGCGCGGTTTGGCGGGCTTGACCCAGTTTTCGGAGAATCCTAACTCCGTGGCGATCGGCGTCAACCGCCTGAAAACCGGCGAGGACATGTCGATCGACGACGACATTTCACGAAGTTGCTCAAGTCTTTTTTTTGCGTCCTCTCTTTTGCCGGCCTGCCATAACAGATCGACGAGGCAGGCGGTCGGTTGTACCTGGTTCTGGCGTCCGTCAGCATGCTTGCGGGCGTCGACGAGCGCGGGTTCGGTTTCACCGGAACGATGGCGAACCAACGCCAGGAACATGGCATCAACCCCACCGGCCTTCTTCAGCAGCGGTAGAGCCGCCTTGTAATCCTGACGCGCGACCGCTTCATGCCCGCTCAGCGCGTTGACGGCCTTGTCCAGGTCTGCGATCTTCGTATCGAATGGCTTCGCCGTCGCCTTCTTGGCCGCGTCAATTTTCTTTTTATGCTTTTCTAGTTGCTTGTTGCGGGTCTCTGCGGCGGCGGCAGATTTGGCTTGTTGAATCTCCTCTTCGTTCTTGCCGTCAGCTTTCGCTTTAGCCTCGGCATCGCCGGCGGCCTTGTCGATCGCTTTCTGATCGAGCAACTCCTTTTGTTTTTTTTCTTCCGCCTCGGCAACTGCCTTTTCGCGATTCTCCTTCTCCATGTCTTGCTGCGGTTTTAGTTCTGCGAGCACCTCGCAACCTTGTTCGATATCTCCGTTGCGGAAGTACGCCTCGCCCAAGTGCCTTTTCCGCTTGATTTGACGTTTGAACTCATTGGTCGGTTCGAGATACGGCGTTTGGCACAATTGGATCATCTCGGCCCACAACTCGTAACGAGCCAGCGTTTCAAACAGCCGTTGCCGTCCATACCGCGTGCTGCCGCTCTTGGCCAGCGTGTTGTAACGTGGATGGCGCGGCAGTTCGATCATGTTCTTCGCCAGGTCGACGGCTTCGCGAACTCGGCCGACGTGGTTCAGATTGCGGATCAGCCACTCATTATTGTGGGCGAAATTATGAATCTGATCGGGCATCACGCGGTCGCGCATCATGTGTGCGTGATCGACGCGGGCCGACGCTTCCTGTTGCCAGCAGGCATCTTCGTAGCGCTTGAGCTTCGAGTAAATATGCCCCGGCATATGCCACATATGCGCGACCGACGGCGATGCCTGGCCGCAGACGGCGGCCGACGTCAGCGCCTTTTCCGCCTTCTTGTAATCCCACAGATGAATGCGGAAATGATGCGCCGGGTGCATCGGTTCTACCTTGAAAATTTGCTGCATCAGCGAATCGACGGCCAGATAACTGAGCGACGTAGCGCCGGCGCGGCGGTTATCGTAAAGCTGCAGCGCCAAGAAAGCTTTTGCCTCCAGGTCGTCGGAAAACTTCAGCGCGATCCCGTCGAGCGCTTTGGTGAACTGCTCCGCCCGCTCCTTTTTCTTTTTGGCGTCTATCTTCATGTAGGCGTCCAGCGCCTCGATATACATCCGTTCGCGTTCGCTGACTTTGGCCTTGCGCTTGACCGCTTCGGCTATGAAGCCTTTACCGCGTTTGGCGTTTCCTTTCGTGGCCAGCGCCGCTCCCCAATAGGCCATGGCGCACTCCGGATCGAGGGCGGCGGCTTGACGGAACGACCGCTCGGCTTCCAGATACCAAAAGCCGTGCAGTTGCCCGATCCCCTGTTCGATAAACTTCTGCACGTCTTCGTTCTCGGTTGTCACGGCAAATCGCACTTTGCCCGTACCGCCCATCAGGTATGCCGCCTGGCGGGGTCCCTCGTTTAGAAATTCGCCGTGATACGAATGACCGGCGGGAGTTTCCTTTTTGGATTCGTCCTGCTTCGCGGCCGCCGCTTCTTTCGGCTTCGCATCTTCCGCCTTCTCCTCGGCCATCACCGGCAAACTGACGAAAACAGCCAGCGTCAGCAGCGGAAAGAGTTGGAACCTCATGATCCACTTTCGATCTTCGAGATAGGGGGAATACGACGCCCGTCGGGCTACGGACATCTAGGACAAGTATATCACGCCCCGGCAGGCGGCAGCACGCTGGTTGGGAAATTCGCAACTACGGCCGTTGTTTTGGCCATCTATTCGGTCAGGCCCGCCCGACCTACAAGAGTGCTAACATCGCGGCAATATGATTAGATTGCCACCTAACACATCAGCACGTTACAATATGACGGCGGTACGGGTCCGGCCGCCGCCCAACAACACACCAATGCGGAGGAATACGGCATGGAGACAATTACGCGACGGTCATTCGGCAAAGAGACCATCGGAACGCTGTTGACCTATTCGCTGCTCGAAACGCTCTGTTCCAGCGACGCATTGGCCGAAGAAGTCAAACCGATTACGGCCGCTTGGTTATCGAAGGTCAACCAGATGAGCCGCGATCTGCGCGGCAAACCAGTTGAGCAGGTCGCGTGGCAGGATCAAGTCGAAGAACTTTTCAAAAAAGTGGATCTCGCCGACTTGCTGAAGTTCGTCGATTTCGAAAAGTTAACGGCGAACATCGTTTTTCGGGACCGCGGCGAACGCAGCGTGCGACCGCAATTTCCCCAGGTCGAAGGCCTGCCGACATCACTGGTCTTCGGCCACCAGATCTTTGCGCTCAAAAAAGACCGCAGCGTCGTACCGCACGGCCACAACAACATGGCGACCGCCTTTTTGGTCCTGAAGGGCCAATTCCACGGCCGGCATTACGATCGGCTGGAAGACGAGCGCGAGCATATGATCATCAAACCGACGATCGATGCGCAGTTCGAGCCGGGGGGCTACTCGACGATCTCGGACTTCCGCGACAACGTTCATTGGTTCAAAGCGACATCCGATACCGCTTTCCTGTTCAACATTCATGTACTCGGGCTGCGGACCAACATGAAAAAACGCGATGGTCGGGTGTACGTCGATCCGGCGGGAGAAAACATTTCCGACGGCCGCATCCGCGCCCGCAAACTAAAAACGGCGGAAGCATTTCGGCTGTACGGCTAAGCGATGTTACCAAGCACCGCCAGATAGTGGCGATCGAACGCGGCAATCGTACTCTCCAGGTTCGAGTACGGACCCGGCTTGTAGCCGCTCGACTCGATCCCCTGTTGCGCCAGTTCGCAGATGTGCCAATCCTGCCGGTTGGTCTCGTCCCAAAATTCGATCGCCGGCGACGGATCGAATCCCTTTTCGGCCACGGCCTGTGGGTGAAACAGCCAATTACATACGACGCGCGTCCTATTGTTCGCCAGCGGCTGGGCGCGGTGCGTCAGTACAAAATCGGGATGCAGTGCCATCAGCAACGACGGAAACAGACTGTAGTAATAGACGCGGCGGCAATCGTCGCTGGGCAGATTCGGCAATGGCTCGCAGCACGCCCGACCGCTGAACGTCATGCTCGCAGCCGTAGCAGCCAATTGCATCGGTCCGCCCAGAAAACCGCCCGATTCAAGATCGTTGCTGGCCGATGTGTAAGGCGACACGGCATTAAGTCGCGGGTGGATTTGCGGGCAATGATAACATTCGTTGTAATTTTGGAAGATCAGCTTCCAGTTCGCCGCGACCTCATATTCAGATTCCCCGGCCGAAACCAACTCCGACAACGACCAAGGGTCGAATTTTCCGTCCAGTGGTTGCCATATCGTTTCGAACGAATCTACATCGCAGCCAACGTTGACAAACACAAACCCGTCGCGGGTCGCCGTTGCCGTTTGATTCAGCGGATAGTCCGATAAATCGAAACCATCAACATCCCCCATGTTCGGCGCGGCGATCAACTGACCCGACAGTTCATACGACCACCCGTGATACGGGCACGTGATACCATCCGCATTCGTGCCGCATTCACTTTCGCAAAGCAGCGTGCCGCGATGCCGACAGGTATTGTGGAAACAGCGAATGCCGCTCTCATCGCGGACGACAATCAGCTCCGCGCCTCCAACTTTGGTTCGAAGATAATCGCCACGCACGGCGACATCCGCTTCGCGACCGACACAAATCCACTCACGCCGAAAAATCTTTTCACATTCGACCGCAAATAATTCCTCGCAGGCGTAATATTTTGCATCCAGGCTTCTGGCGCTCCGTGCATCGCGTACACCGGACATGTTCGTCACGCGATCTACCATCTGGCGACTCCATATGTTGTAACGGTTACATGATTCGGCCAACCGCTTGGGCGACTTTGCGACAGCGCTGCATCATTTGGCCAAAGTCGTCGAATGTCAATGACTGATAGCCGTCCGACAACGCCCTCGCGGGGTCGGGATGCACTTCGACAATGATGCCATCGGCACCCGCGGCAACGGACGCGGCGCACATGTCGGGAACTAGATAAGCGTGTCCCGTACCGTGACTGGGATCGGTGACGACCGGCAGATGCGTCTTTTCGTGCAGGTACGAAACGGTAGCGAGTGGCAGCGTAAACCGCGTATGATCCTCGAACGTGCGAATCCCCCGCTCGCAGAGCATCACGTTGGGGTTTCCCCGATCCAAAACGTATTCGGCGGCCAGCAACAATTCGTCGATCGTCGCGCTGGGGCCGCGTTTGAGCAACACCGCACACCGCTGGCCACCAACCGCTTCCAGCAGGCGATAGTTCTGCATATTGCGAGCGCCAATCTGCAGGACGTCGGCATAGGAGGCCACCAGTTCGACATCCTCCGGCGCTACGACTTCGGTCACAATCGCCAACCCCGTTTCATCCCGCGCAGCGGCGAGCAGTTTCAGCCCTTCTTCTTTCAATCCTTGAAAACTGTACGGGCTGGTTCGGGGCTTGAAAGCACCGCCGCGCAGGGCCGTTGCACCGGCCTCTTTGACCGCAACGGCCGACTGCACTATCTGCTGTTCATCTTCTACCGAGCAGGGCCCCGCGATCACGCCAATGTGCTCCCCGCCGACACTGAGGCTGCCTGTC
>JAYGDO010000258.1:0-3213 GCA_046582885.1 Pirellulales bacterium
CCCCGTCAATCAGGAGGGTCTGCGAGTAACCAAGGTTCATGATCGTGTAGCCCTGCCAAATTGCTGTATAGGTCGTAACAAGATTCATCATGGCCATGTAGGCCGTGAACTGCGTTGCCGCGACGTCCGGATTTGCAATCCGCATGAACACGGCGATCCGCGTGCCGTACATCAGCCCCTGAAACGCACTGAAGACCATGACCGCGTACCAGAACGAGTCGGCCATGGGTGGAACCTCTGCGGTGGCGAAGATGCTTGGAATCTTCTCTTTCGGCGCCGCATCGGCTTCTGCGTCGGCGGGTGGCGCGATCGCTTGCGCCGCGGCGAGCACCGCCGCGGCGCCGGGGACGGCTTCCACGCGCTTGGGCGTATTCATTCCTTCCTGTTGCATGCGGTACCCGCACCAAAACGTCGGGATTGAGATCAGCGCCAGGAAGACGGCCAGGCACTTTAGATGGCCCAGGCGGTCAGAGATCACGCCTCCCAGGATGCACATCACCGCCCATAGAATGCTCGAGGCAACTTCCAAATCGGCAATGTCGATATCGGAGAAACCGACTTCAACCGCGACGGTTTTCTGCATTTGCAAGCTGAGTCCGATCGCGCCGGCCGGCAGCAGGGCGAACAGCATCCCGAAAAAAGCCACGCGACTGCCGAAAAAGGACTTGATCGCGACACGCAGATAGGATCCGACCTCGTTCAAAATCGATTTAAAAGCGTCGCCGTCGCGAGGCGGTCGCTGGCGAGGCTCTTCCCGCATGGGAATCGCCACGAGTACCGTGACCGTCAAAATGCAGCCGATCACGAACCAGTAAGCCGACTGGACCGGAATGCCGTCGCGTAGCGCCGGTAGCCACGAAATGTTGATGCCGTCGATCAAATACAACACGCAAGCCCCGCCGAGTGGAATACCTAGCGTCTGGCCGGCAAACATCAGGCCGTTCGCCAAACCTCGCTCGTCCTCGTGCAGCACGGTGCAGGCCAGTGCGTCGATGGCCACATCCTGCGTGGCGCAGAACATGTTGTGGATCATGATAACGAGCGTGATCAGGCTCAAGTTCTCGGCCGTCAGTTCGATGGGCATGCACAGGCACAGCGTCAGCACCATCATCAACTGCGTTCCCAGTATCCATCCGCGCCGCGCGCCGAGACGGTTCGAGTAAAGCAGATCGACAAACGGCCCGGCCACCCACTTCCAGGCCCAGGGTAAATAGAGCGAACCGACAAAAACACCGATCTGCATTTCGTCGACGCCGGCCCGCTTCATCTGCGTCACCATCGTCGTTGACGTGAACCCCAGCGGTATTCCCTCGGTCACGTAAAGGGAAAAAAATGCCATCAGGCGGCCCCAGCGGGACGCGAGCGGGTTGGGTAAATGCATTCGACAACTCAGTGCTGTTGGTGGGGGGCGATGACTGCCCGTCTTCCGCTGGGCGACGTTCTGCCGGCCACCAGAAGATTTAGGGCATGTGGAAAGAAGATAACATAGGGATACCCCGGATGCACGCCTCGGCAGGTTGAATACGGGAAACAACGCGGCCACAATACAGTCCGAGTTGGACGTGGTCGGTGAATTGCCGGCTGCGGTATTTTTGGGTGTCGGTTTTCACCGCGCAGATAACGCGCAGATAACGCAGGAGTGAACCGGATGAGACTTGGGCTGTTGATGGGCGGTTTGTGGGCCTGTTTTTTCGCGGAAGTTGCGGGGGCCCAGCAACATTGGCCGCAGTTCCGCGGGCCCCGCGCGCTGGGCGTGTCCGACAACGCAGATTTGCCCGACAATTGGAGCGACACCAAAAACGTCCTCTGGCGGCGCGGCGTACCGGGCCGCGGTTGGTCTTCGCCGGTGGTCTGGGGAGATCGCCTGTTTATCACCACGGTGGTTAACCGCGGAAAATCGGAGGAGCCCAAAAAAGGGCTCTACTTCGGCGGCAACCGGCCGGCGCCGCCGACCGCGGAACATGCGTGGGCGGTGCATTGCCTCGATTTGAAAACGGGCGCCGAACGCTGGAGGCGGATCGTCCATGAGGGGGTGCCGAAAACCGGTCTGCATATTAAGAATAGCTACGCATCGGAAACACCGATAACCGATGGCGAACATCTCTACGCCTACTTCGGCAACGTCGGCGTTTATTGTTTCACCCTGGATGGAAAAGAGGTGTGGTCGAAAAAGTTTGAACCGCACAAAACGCGATACGGCTGGGGCACCGCCGCCTCGCCGGTCCTGCACAAAGACCGGTTGTATATCGTCAACGACAACGACGACGATTCGTACTTGTTGGCGTTGGACAAGAAAACGGGCGAGCCGGTCTGGCGGACCGAGCGAGGGGAAAAGAGTAATTGGGCGACGCCCTTCGTGTGGGAGAACGAAATTCGCACCGAGATCGTGACGCCGGGCACCGGCAAATTCAGATCGTACGACCTCCAGGGTAACTTGCTGTATGAATTCGGCGGCGGCTCGAGCATCACAATTGCCGCGCCGTATTCCAAGTTCGGCCTGCTGTTCGTCAGTTCGGGCTATGTTCTGGATCGAAAAAAACCGCTGTTCGCCATCCGCCCGGGTGCTGCGGGCGATATCTCCTTGAAGGCCGACGAAACGTACAACGAGTATGTTGCGTGGTGCCAAAAGATGGCGGCGCCGTACAATCCGACGACGCTGGTTTACGGCGAGTTGCTCTACGTGCTGTTAGATCGTGGGTTTCTGGCCTGTTACGATGCAAAGACCGGCAAGCAGGTTTACGACCGCCAGCGGCTGCCGAAGGGCCGCGCGTTTACCTCATCGCCCTGGGCGTTCAACGACAAGGTGTTTTGTCTGAATGAGTATGGCGAGACATTTGTCGTCCAGGCCGGCCGGCAGTTCAAGCTGCTGCGGACGAACTCGTTGGCCGAGGATGAAATGTGTATGGCCACACCGGCGATCGCGGGAGATAAACTGATTATTCGCACGGCGGAACGGATTTATTGTTTACAGCGGGGCGCGGAATTTTCGGTAGAAAAAGAAGCCGCCGCCAATTGACGGAATCACCATGAGTTACCCACTGCGCCGCCGCGCCTTCTGCCGTTCTCTGGCCGCCGCGCCGTTGGTTGCGGCCGCCGGCGCCGCCGAAGCTGACGGGCCGCCGCCGCGCGTCGATTGTCATTTACATTGCTTCGGCGGGCCCGATCCGAAGTTCCCCTACCATCGTCGTGCGCCGTATCGGCCCCCGGTGGCGG
>JAYGDO010000501.1:0-1735 GCA_046582885.1 Pirellulales bacterium
TCGCCTCGCCGAATACCCAGTTGGCCGAGTCACGACCGGCTTCGCCCGCCGATCGGGCGGGGCAGGTGCCGGATGAGAAAAATCGGCCGGACCCGTCGCTTCAATTAGTCAGTTGGAGTCGGTCCGAGCGGCGGGCCAGCCGAGCCGTATCGAGTACCGACATCGCCGCCGTCATTGACAGGGCCTTTGCCACCGACGGCTTGCCGGCGGTGCCCCCAGAGATCGGGCAACCGCAAGCCAATAACGCACCGCAGTGCGTCCCGTCTGCCGGGACGAAGCGGCACGAAGCTTCACGGCCTTTGCGCGATGAAGATGCCGCGGTTCCGACAGCGGCGGCCGGCGAACAAGGAACCGGTAAGCCCGACATTTGCCTGCCGCCGAAAAACGACTTGGGGACCGCCATCCATTGGGTCGCGGCCGCTCAAGAGGCGTCGGATTTGGCCAACCAACAAGATAAGTTAATCTTTCTGATTCAGGTGTCCGGAAACTTTTCGCGTGAAGAATTTACGTGAAATAATGCACAAGCATTCAGAGCAGGTGCTCTGTCGGACCCTCAAGTTGGCGAATTGATTTCGAAACGCTTTGTAGCGACCTATGAGCAGGCGGGCGATTTTGAAGTGGTAAACGTGAACGGAAAACTTCAAAAGAACGGTGGGAACGTCGCCAGTTATTTTTCTACAGCGGATGGTCGAGTGATCCACGCGGTTGGCAAGAATATAAACGCGGAAAAACTCCTCAAGGAAGCACGTTGGGCGTTGGACTTGTATGCACGCGCTCGTGCGGATGCACCGGATAAACCCGCCAAGCAGGCCGAGATCATTCGGCTGGCGCACTTAGAGGAACTCGGTACGACCGTTGACGACTTCCGCAAGATGATCAAGAAAGAATTGCCGCAAGCTCGAAAACAATACGCCGGCAAAGTTGCCGAATACCGGAAGCGGCAGGCGACCTCGCGAAACGAATCCGGTTATGCACAGCCGGTCGTTCCGGATCTGGTCGC
Source organism: Pirellulales bacterium (assembly GCA_046582885.1). Classification (GTDB taxonomy): domain Bacteria; phylum Planctomycetota; class Planctomycetia; order Pirellulales; family UBA7805; genus JAYZEI01. The sequence continues at coordinate 1,001 of JAYGDO010000501.1, forward strand.
CGCGCGGCGGGCGGCGGAAAAACTGCACGGTAGTCGTGGCCATCAGATTCTGGCCGCGCAGCCATTTCCGCAGTTTTACGACGTCGATCAGCACATGTTCAAACGACTCGCCAATGAAGAATTCAATCAACACCGTTGGCGAATAGAGTCCGCGGCGGATGGACTCGCGACCGCGCGAGAGCACGGCAGGCCGATCATGTTGGTCCTGTATCGGGGCCAAGGTAAAGACAAATTGGAGTTCGATTCTAATACAAAGAACTTTTTCAACTCGACAGTCCGCGACCGCTACGTCGATGCCGTCGTCAAGGGCTACGTTGTAATCGCGATTCCGCTCCGTGAATTGGCCGCTCTGTCAACGATTGCCGACGTCCCGCTGTACGAGGTGTCTCGTAAATCGACGCCGAACATCATACTGACCCGGCCCGGCGGAGAGCAGGTGGCCGAACTTACCGGTCAGGATCAAAACGCACCGCTCGTCCGGCAGTTGTGGGAATTGTTAAACGAAACACGCCTTGCGCATGGCATAGCAGTGGTGGCCCAAGGCGAGTTGTCCGGTGGCCTGAAAATCATGCGGGAAGTGTTGCGATCGCCGTTCCACGAGTCGGTTCTCGTCGATGTTCAGGCGGAGATTGCAAAGATCAATTACGAATTGGCCGAGCAGCGTTTTGCGAAAGGGCGGAAACTCGAGGCGTTGCGATTGCTGCGGCAGGTTGCCGGAACCGAGATCGACCTGCA
>JAYGDO010000516.1:0-3315 GCA_046582885.1 Pirellulales bacterium
ACGATTTCGATCACCGCCACGGGTGGTTCGATGTACTTGGCCGGATACGATTGGGCTCCCCACGGCGTCGATTTGGCGTTGCGTACCCAGGGCGGTAGGATGCAGCGTCATGCTGTCACTGACTCGACAAATATATTCCCACGTACCGGCCTACATGGCGAGGGCTACTCTTGGCAGCAGGGCGCCTCGCACGTAGCCGAATGTCTGGCCACGGGCAAACAGCCGGAGGTCTCAGCGGAACACGCCCTGCACGTGATTGAAATCATCAATGCCGCCCGAGAGTCTCAGCGGACGGGCCAACGAATTGCCATCAAGTCGCAATTCACCCTGCCGACCGTCGAAGGCCCCTAGCATCGCTCGCGCTCGCGGGCATCAAGAAGCGGCGCAGAATCCGGCGCACAAATGGCGCAGAATCCGGCCCAGCAGGCCCGCGCATCAAGTCGCAATGAATCGCCAAAGGGCAAGAAGAGCAAGCCGCAACCATTGAACCCTGGCGACATTACGCCGAACGAAACGACGCCGTGCGACACCGTGCCGGAAAAAATGGCGCCGGAAAAAATGGCGGAAGTGTATGGGAATCGAACCCACCAATGGCCGGCTTTACCGGCCACTCAACGGTTTTGAAGACCGCGGCCGCCACCAGACGTGCAAACACTTCCGCACCAGAGCAACTCACATTATACGCCTGTCCACTCATCCGGTCGACGCCGCACAACGCTCAAATCGTGCGGCCAAAAAACACTCGCTGTGGCCGCTGGCGGATGTTAAAATCCACGTGCTTTTGCGGCACGAGACAACGCAAGGTAAAGCGCCGTGCGTTTCACTCGATTGCCTGCGGCAAGTAACCGGAATGAATGGCACTGAAGTTACGAATGAAGGATATCGACGATGACTGTGAAAACAAAACACATTCGAAGTGTTCTGGCGACCACCGCTACCGTGTTCCTGCTCGTCTCTGTGATTCCGTATTCGGCGGAAGGCGCCGACCTAACGGTCTATAAAGACGGTCAACTGCCGAACGACTCCCGGCTTAACCCTCCGAAGGACCTTAACGGATACTTTCCATTCAAAGTTCCCGCCAGTCAGGCCGCCTGGGAGCAGCGGGCTGACGAATTGCGACGGCGCGTTTTGATCGCGACGCATCTGTGGCCGATGCCGGAGCGGACTCCGCTGAAGCCCGTCATTCACGGGCCGGCAAAACGGCCGGGCTTCACGGTCGAGAAGGTCTATTTCGAGAGCATTCCCAATCACTTCGTCACCGGCCTGCTGTTCCGACCCGACGACGGAAAGAAAAATATCAAACGGCCTGCGATTCTTTGCCCGCACGGTCACGGCGGCCGCATCCAAGATTCCGGCGAGGCGAAAGTGAAGCAACAAATCGCCGCCGGCGCGGAGAAATTTGAAAAGTCGGGACGGTTTCCAAAACTGGCTCGCTGCGCACAGCTCGCGAGGATGGGTTGTATTGTCTTTATCTACGACATGCTTGGCTATGTCGATAGTACGCAGATTTCGTATCAACTTGCGCACCGATTCTCGAAACAGCGGCCAGAATTCGAAGGCAAAGAAAGCTGGGGGCTGTTCAGCACGCAGGCGGAACTGCGGTTGCAGAGCATCATGGGCATTCAAACTTGGAATTCGATTCGCTGTCTTGATTTCCTCGAGCAACTGCCCGATGTAGACGGCGAGCGGATGGCGGTTACCGGCGGCAGCGGCGGGGGAACGCAGACTATTCTGCTGTGCGCGATCGATCCACGGCCGGTGGCCGCATTTCCAAATGGCATGGTTTCGACTTCGATGCAGGGGGGGTGTACTTGCGAAAACTGTACGCTGCTGCGCGTCGATTCGGGCAACGTCGAACTCACCGCCTTGTTCGCGCCCAAGCCTCAGGCCATGACGGCGGCCAACGACTGGACCAAGGAAATGATGACCAAAGGTTATCCGGAACTGCAAAAGCTGTACGCGATGCTCGGCGCGAAGGACAACGTCTATTGCCGACCGATGCTCCAGTTTCCGCATAACTATAATTACGAGTCACGCAAAACAATGTACGCATGGTTCAATCGCCATCTCCAACTGGGACTGACCGAGCCGATCGACGAAGAAGATTACGAACCACTAACACCCGGCGAGTACACGGTTTGGAACGATCAGCATCCGAAACCGGCCGGTGGTGACGATTACGAACGTTCGCTGACAAAATATCTGGGCGAAACGTCCGACAAACAGATGGCCGCGCTGGCACCGAAGAATGCCACATCGTTGCAGCGTTTCCGTCGCCTAGTCGGCGGCGCTTTTCGCAGCATCATTGGCCGCGAGTTACCGCCGGCCGACGATATCCAGCGGACCAAAGTAGACAAGCAGGAACGCCGGGGATTTATTTACTTCGAGGATATTTTGCGGCTGGAAACCCGCGGTGAAGAGTTGCCTGTGATTTCGCTGTTTCCCACCAGCACGCGTTGGAATGGCGACGTCGTGATCTGGGTCGATGGTCGAGGCAAACGCGGCATGTTCGACAGCGCGGGCGAGGTGCGGTCTGAAGTCCGCAGATTGCTCGATGGCGGTGCGTCCGTTGTCGGCGCAGACCTGTTTCAACAGGGAGAATTTCTACCCGACGATCAACCGCTCGGGCAACAGCGGGCTGTCCGCAATCCACGGCAAGCCGCCGCCTACACGTTCTGTTACAACGATACCCTCTTTGCACGACGCGTGCATGATATCTTGACCGTACTTTCCTGGATTCGCGGCGACGAGCATGCGCCGAAGCGAGTCAACATGATTGGCGTCAATGGCGGCGGACCGCTAGCCGCCGCAGTACGGGCGGTTGCGGGCGCCGCCGTCGATCGCGCCGCGATCGACACCGCCGAATTTCGGTTTGTTGATCTGAAAAGCTATCGAGATCCACATTTTCTACCCGGTGCGGTCAAGTACGGAGGCCTGGGCGCCATGTTGGCGCTGTCGGCACCAAATCCACTTTGGATTGCGGGGGAAAACGGCGCAACGCCGACGACCGTCGCGGCCGCTTACGCCGCGTCGGGAAAACCGAAAAACGTGAAGTCTTCCGATCTGCAAAACACGGCCGACGCGGGCGTGAGTTGGTTACTTGCACCATAGACAGGATGGGCCACAATCCGTTTGCGCCTGTTACGAACGGGTTGCAATCCGTTCTATTAGGAGACGAACCATGAATTCGCTGGACCATTTCCTTCGTGCACACCACGAATTGACACGTCGTTATTTTCTTCGCCTTGGTGCGACGGGGGCCGCCGCAGTAGCCTGGCCAAAGACAACGACAGCCGCTCAGCGGCCGCCGCAGTT
>JAYGDO010000547.1:0-2837 GCA_046582885.1 Pirellulales bacterium
CGCCCTCTGCCGCTTACATGTACCCACCTGTGATTCCGGTGGGCGCGGCGACGGAAGTGCAGCTTGGCGGCTACGACTTCACGCCCGACATGGAGTTCCTCTCGCCCGATTCACACGTAACGATTGCGAAATTGGGACCGCTCGGCGAGTTTATCGTAGCCCCGCCGCCCTATTGGTTCGGACAGAAGTCGATGACCGCTGCGTTCCCGACTCCACGGGAGGTGCCGGCGCGGATCGATGTCACGAAAAAAATGACGCCCGGGATTGCCCACTGGCAGGTTGCCAACTTGGGTGGAGCGAGTGGTTGCGTTCCCTTTCTGGTCGCTGCCGGCAACATTGCTATTGAAAACCGCCGTCGCGACGATCCCCAGCCGCTCGAGTCACTCCCCGTAACCGTCGCCGCTCGTATCGGCAAGATCGCCGAGATCGACGATTACCACTTTGCCGCGACGCGAGGAGGACTGGTCACTGCCGAGCTGATCACGCACCGCATTGGATCTGCTCTGAGAGGCGCCATCGAAGTCCGTGAAAGTGACGGAGGTCGCCGACTCGGTGACGTGATGGACCTGAAGGGCAAAGACGTTGAGCTGACGTTCGCGGTCGAGGCAGGTAAGACATATTCCGTTAAGGTTTTCGATGTCGAATTTCGCGGCAATCGAGCCTTCGTTTACGCGCTGCGACTTTCACCGGGACCACGTGTCATGATGACGCGGCCGTTTGCCGGCCGCCGGGGCCAATCCCGCGATGTCGAGTTCGTCGGCTATGGACTCGAGAACGGCATGCCCGAACTTCAGCGAGTGACCAGGAAGGTCGACTTTCCCGACCAGGATGAAGCGACTTTTTCGTACAGCCTGGAAACGCCGGTAGGCGCCACAGTGGTGTCATTTCCAATGGGCGACATCGACGAGATCGTCGAGCACGATCGCACCGAGATTTCCCGTCCCGTCGCGGTGAACGGAACGCTTGAAAACGTCGGCGATGAGGACCGCTACACCGTCGAAATGACGGCGGGGGACGTCTGGGCCCTCAGCGTTGAAGCGAGCGCACTCGGTTCCCCTCTCGATCCGACCTTGCGTGTGCTCGCGCCGGATGGCACGGAAGTCGCGAAGCACGCTAAAGCCGGAGACTGTACGGTGACGCTGAAGGTAGCCGCGGACGGGCCACACACGATCGTCGTCGGTGACATTTCGGCTCAAGCGGGTACACCTCTCTCGGTCTACCGGCTCGTCGTTAAGCCTCCCCTGGCCGCGGATTTCGCCCTCTCCATACCGGAAAGCCTGAATTTCGAGCCGGGTGCCAAGGCCAAAATGGTGGTGAAGTTGGCCCGCCTCGGTGGCTACGACGGTGAAGTGGCGGTTGAGGTGAAGGGACTTCCGAAAGGTGTGACCGCTCCCGCGGGTCTGATCATCCCGGCAGACAAGAACGAACTCAGTTTTGAGCTGACGGCAACGGCGGACTGTCTCGCGACGGCGGCCTACGTCCGCATCGTCGGGGTCGGCACAATCGGCAACGCCGGCGTTTCGCGCGTTGCCACGACCGGCGTTGGGCAGGTTGCCTCCATGCTGCTGACCAGAATCCTAAGCAAAGTCCCCATCACGATCGCCTGGGTCCTCAGAGAGACACAGCATGAACGGCCTCGGGGCAGCACGTTCCCAGCGGAGCTTGAAATCAAGAGGCAAGACGGATTTGACGGCGAGATTTGGCTGATGCCACATTCCAAGCAAGGCCGCCACCGTCAGGGAATCACCGGGCCGATCATGAAGGTCCCGGCCGGCGCCGATCGGGTGCTCTACCCCGTCTTCATTCCGGAGTGGCTCGAAACCTTTCGAACGTCTCGGATGGTCATACTCGCGATGACAAAAATTGTCGACCCGCAGGGCAACGATCGCTACGTCCAGGCAAAATCGGGACGATTGGTCTGGATCGTGGAAGGAGCGCTGATGAAAGTCGACGGCAGGGACGCTGAAATCGAGGCTCGGCCCGGTGAGGCCTTCGAGGTCACCGTCGACATACTGCGCAGACCCAAGTTCAGCGAAGACGTGACGCTCGAGATCACCGCTGCCGACGATGTCGATGATTTGTTCAAGGCGGCTCCGGTCGTCGTGCCGACGGGCGAGACACGAGCCACGATACGAGTCGACACGAAGGCGGACCCTCGCCTCTACCCCGAGCAGCAGCTTACGATCCGCGCGACGGCGCTCGAGGACGGCAAATGGCTTGCGGTTTCCGAGACCGCCGTAACCGTGGTGTTCGGTGAGAGGGTTGACGCTCGCTGAGTGCGGCTGTTGTTTGCCGGGATACGTGTAGACTTTTTGGTACGAATTCTCGCTACTATGGCTGTTCAGGGGCAATCACGTCGGGGTGGTGGGTGCCTGCTGGCACCAGGTTTCCAAATCCCTGTCACCGCAGGAGTTGGCGTCCTTGACGATGGACGACAACTCCTCCGCAGCGGTAGCCCGCTTGACAAGGCAGGTATTGCATGGCAAAAGTCCATGCTTCCCCGACAACGCCGCCAACCTCGCGCGCGAGCCAAGGGGGAAGAAATAACTTCCGACACTCCGATTATTACGTAGGGAAATCTGCCATGAACCTAAACGCCCGTCTGGCAACGGCCATTGCTGCCTTGATGGTAATCAGTACGCCTGTCTGGTCGCAGCAGGCCGAACCACGTCCCGATGTTTTGATCGCCGATTTCGAGGGAAGTACCTACGGCGATTGGAAGGTGGAGGGCGAAGCCTTCGGTCCCGGTCCGGCGGAAGGGACCCTGCCGGGGCAGATGCACGTGAGCGGATACAAGGGCAAGCGTCTTGTGAACACCTTTTTCAACCGCGACGGTA
>JAYGDO010000615.1:0-5343 GCA_046582885.1 Pirellulales bacterium
CGCCGCGACCCAATGTCGATGACGTCGGGGTTGTCCGATTGGGCCTTGCCGAGCTGCGACAAGACAACGATCAAAACAGTGAGAACGATCAGAGTTTCACGCCACATGATTTCGTCGCACTGCAGACACTAGCAGGTTGCCGCAAATCGCGGCTTCAACTTAACTTCAGTGCCGAAGAGAGGACTCGAACCTCCACGTCCATAAAGGACACTAGGTCCTGAACCTAGCGCGTCTGCCAATTCCGCCACTTCGGCCCGGCAGCCGCAATTCTAAGGTAACGTTCTGACGTTGCAAGACTTGTTGGCCCGGCCGGGCGTGCCGCTGTTAATCACCGCCCCACGAAAGCGGCTAACGCACCCTAGTAACGCCGCATCTGCGGGTCGACGGCAGTTGCCCACTGGTCGATGCCACCCGACATGCTCTGGACTTTGTCGAAACCCTGCTCGCGGAGCCAGCCGGCGACTTGCAGGCTCCGCCCGCCGTGATGGCAGTAGACGACAAGGGGCTGCTGCATGAACTTTTGCAATTTGTCGAGTTCGTCGGGAATCTCTCGCATCGGCATCCATAGCGAATCGCGAATCTGGCAGATTTCGACTTCGTCCTGCTCGCGACAGTCCAGCAGCAGGACGTCGCCGGAGTCTTCGAGTAACTGATGAACGGACAGGCAGTCTACTTCGAGGGGGAGTTGCATGGAACTGAATCGGAAGTGGATAAAAAAGAAAAGCTGCCCCCGTTGGCACGGGGGCAGCTTGTTAAATTCCGCTGGCCGATACCTTAAATCAGGTTAATTTTCAGCCTGGTAGGTGCTAACCGCGTCGTTATCCTCGTCGCTGCGGGTCGCCATGCCTTTGATCACGTCGTTGTCGACCTCCAAAGCGATCGAGGACGTATGAGCGTCACCGAAGGCGAACACGAGAACGCCCGGATGATCCGAGCTGGGACCCCATTCCATTTCCCAGCCGCCTTGTGTGAACATTTTATTCTGTTGCCCGACCTGGGACGTATTGTTGAACGCATTCCTTAATTCGTTCGCGCTTTGAATGTCCCTGGCGGTATAACGACGCGCACCACTGCTGCCGCCGTTGCCGTCCGCTTGGGCCAGTTGAGGCAGGCTGCTGGTCGTGTTTTCATCAAAGACCCAAATGCAGGACGTCGCGCCGTCGATCCAGGCGGCTTCCTCTTCTTCCTTGGTTTCGCCGACAATGATCGTCTTGGTAGCGGCCGTCGGAATCTTGGACGGACCGTAGGGGTGGATCGCGCCACCCTCGCCGTCGTTGGCGATGACGCTCGGCGTCGACATCAGCGCTTCTTTCGTCGATGCGCCGATGGACTTGTAGTTCGTCAGCCCCGCGTTCTGAAGTCCCCCCTGTCCGAGCGACCTTTTCGCGCCGCCGAAACTGGGGCACAACAACGCCGAAACGATCTTGTCTCTTTGCGTTTTCTGCGACCCCTGACCCCCGCCCTGATCAAAGGGGCCTTGCGTAAAGTCGAGCTTCTCGTAAATTTCTTTGGCTTCGACGGCGGGCAGAATCTTGACAATCCAGCTAAATGGATGTGTCGCGCCCTGTTGGCCCGCCTGGACCTGGGTAACGTCCTGCGTGTTGCCAAAGTTCCTTGGATTCTGTCCGTCGTCCGGCATGAACGAACTGGGCAGATTCTTGTGCTTTTCTTCATAAGACAAGATTGCCTTGACCAGTTGGTTCTGGTTGGCCGAACATTGTGTACGGCGTGCCGATTCGCGAACCGTGCCGAGTGCCGGCAGCAACAACGCGATCAAGATGCCGATGATGGCAATCACCACCAGCAATTCGACGAGCGTAAAACCCCGCCTCTGTTTTCCGGTCCTCATAACAACTCCTCCCACAAAAGAGATTGAAAAATGATGCAGCCGACGTCGCAACGGCCAACCTGCCGTAACCGCCTTGAGGGCGGTGACCTCGTCAAACCGCTGAGTGGACCAATCTAAGGGGTACTAAATCCAAAGTCAAACAATAAAATCGCTGCATGCGACAGATTTGCCCACCCGCATGCGACAGATTTGCCCGTTATGCGAAAAAGTCGCACCCATGGTGGAAATGACGGGGTCGAAATGGTGACGGGTTGGCCGTTTGCGGGCGGAAAATTTTGACACAACACTCAACAGCGTCATGACACAAGTCGACCATCAGCGGCAGCGAGAGTTCGCAGTTCAGGTCGTTAGCACACTCCGCGCGGCCGGGTTCGAGGCGCTTTGGGCGGGTGGTTGCGTTCGCGATCGCTTACTCGGCCTGGAGCCGAAAGACTATGACGTCGCGACGAACGCGCGGCCGGAAAAAATCCGCGAGGTGTTCGGACATCGTCGTACGCTTGCGATCGGCGCTGCGTTCGGCGTAATAACCGTGCTCGGACCCCGCGAGGCGGGACAGGTCGAGGTTGCGACGTTCCGGCAGGACACCACGTACGGGGACGGGCGACACCCGGATAGCATCATCTACTGCACGGCTGAAGAAGACGCAAAGCGCCGCGACTTCACGATTAACGGTTTGTTCTTCGATCCGGTGGACGAGCAAACGATTGACTATGTAGGCGGCGCAGCGGATCTGGATGGCGGTATAATCCGCGCCATCGGCGAAGCGGAACAACGTTTTACGGAAGACAGATTACGTCTATTGCGGGCGGTGCGGTTCGCGGCGAAGTTCGACTTTGAGCTGGAAGAGCAGACAAGGCGGGGCATTCAGCAGTTGGCCGACGGGCTCGGCGTCGTCAGCGCCGAGCGGATTGCGATGGAGATGCGGCAGATGCTCGCCGGGCCGGGGAGCAGCAGGGCGGTGGGGCTGTTACGCGACCTGGGGCTGTTTGCGTTTGTGTTTTCGTGCGCCGGCGATGTGCCACCCGCCGGTGAGGCCAGCTGGCAGCCGCTGTCGCGACTGCTGCGAGAATTGGACGACCCGGGATTCCCCCTCGCTTTGGCGGCGGTCTTTACTCAGCTGGTCGGCCTCGTCGATGCCGAGCAAACGTGCCGGAGTTGGAAACTGTCAAATGCCGAAACGGCGCGGGCGCTGTGGCTGTACGACAATGCGGCGGCCCTCGACGGTGCTCCTTCCCAATTCTGGCCGGATGTGCAAAGGAATTTAGTTCATGATGGCATAACGGATTTGGTGAAGCTGCAAGCGGCGCGGACGGCTGTCGGGTCCGCCGAGCAGGATGATTTGGATTTTTGTCGCGAACGACTGAGCTGGCCGCAGGACAAGCTAAATCCCCCGCCGCTGGTCACCGGTGACGACCTGATTGCTCACGGCATTGTCCCGGGCAGAAGTTTCAAAAGGCTGCTCGACTCGGCCCGCAATGCGCAGTTGATGGAGGAAATCGCCAGCCGCGAAGAGGCGTTGGCCCTGGTAGATCGGCTGCTCGCGGATTAAAAGTAGTTAGATTAGAACTAATTACCGGACTCATTCCGGCCTCAAAGTGGAGATGGCTCAGATGGATTTCGATATCGTCGGTATCATTCTGCGGTGGATGCACATCTTGGCAGCGATAGCGCTGTTCGGCGGGACAATCTTTCAGCGGCTGGCGCTGGTGCCGGCGGCGCGGGAATTGGACGACGCGCAGCACGCGCGGCTGGCCGCGGCGATTCGCGCCAAATGGTCCATGGTGGTGATGGTCGCAATTTTGTTTTTGCTCGTCAGCGGGGTCGTCAATTTCATGCTGACGATCAAACTGTTTAAAGCCGAAGCTGCCGAACAGAAACTGCCCGCAATCTACCATGCGCTGATCGGGATAAAAATTCTGCTGGCGTTGGCCGTGTTCTTTATCGCCAGCGCACTGGCCGGTCGCAGTGAGGGGACGCAGCGGTTTCGGGACAACCTATCGAAATGGCTGACGGTGAACTTGATATTGGCGACGATGATCGTCTGCATTTCGGGCGTCTTACGTTCGACGCATAGTGCGCCGAACAAGCCGGCAGCGGCCGCGACGAGTTTGCCGCCGAGCGGTTCACGTTAACCAGCGGGGCGGGTCGTGGACAAGAAGGCCAAAAAACGAATTGATCTGCTAAACAAGCGTCTGCAGAAGCTCCGCCAGCAACTGTCCGGCGCGAAGAAGCAGATGGACGAACCGGGCGAGGCGGAACGACTGGAAGCCGAAATCGGCGAAGTCGAAAGCGAGTTGGCAAGGCTGAAGTTGTCCTAAGCGGCGTTCGGTCGTTAGTCGTTTGACCGCGCCGTCCGCTGGAGTGGCTGCCGACGGTAAACCGCGGGTTCGTCTTTGCCGTCTCCGTCGAAGTCGCCCGCGATCGGTAGGCCGCCCGGCTCGCCCGCCTCGAACACCAGATCAGCGGCGTCCATCGCGCGGTTGCCGTTTGTGTCCAGGATAAATTTTCCCTGCCGATATACCCCGATACCGTCGAGGCCGTCGCCATTCCAATCGCCTACCACCGGCAGGTCTTCGGCGTTGCCGAAGACGAAATCGGCATGCTGTCGATTGACGTGATCACCCGCATCCGGCTTTAGCCGCCACCGCCCATCGCGGAATTCGCCTGCGGTCGCGACCCCGTCTCCGTCGAAATCGCCTGCCACGGCGTGTTGGCCTGAGGTTTTGCCATGGATGTTGTCGACCGCTTTGAATACGCCAATGTCATCGCGGCCGTCACCATTCCAATCACCGACGACGGGAACATCGCCCGCGCCGCCAAGCAACAGCAAAACATCCTCTTGATTCCAGACCCCGTCGCCGTTGATGTCGATAAACCATTGACCCGCGTCGTAGATACCAACTTCCGAGATTTGATCGCCATTAAAGTCGCCGACAATCGGCACTCCGCTTTTCGAACCGAAACGGGAATAGAATTTCCAGGAGCCTTGCTGTTGGACGAACCACTGTGCCTGGTGCATCGGTGTTGCCCTTGCAGCGGCGTACTGGCTGCTGATTTTGTGCGGTGGCAGATTCTGGCCGGCTGGAGTCGATTTGGAAAGCGCCGACATGTCGATCTCGTCGAACCGCCATGCTGCGGCCGGTGCGGAGTCGCCGGGGGCGTAGCTGGGGGCGATGAGTTGTCGCTGCGGTTGTATTATCGCTTCGGCGGTACCGGCCGGCCGCGCTACCGAAGTAGTGACGCGAAACGGTTCGGCACCGGCTGCGGGGAGCGGTGGCGAATCGCCGATTGGTAACGTCACGTTGGTCTCTAGCATCGCGGCGGTGACGGCCGGTGCCGGCGCGACCGGCGATGCCGCGTTCTGCAGACTGTTCGCAGCGGCGGCGACGAGCTGTAACGAACTTTCAGCCGCGATGTCGGCCATCGCCGTTAGCATTTGCCTTGATTCGAGTTGTTCGATGGCGAATTGACTGTGTGACATGAATGGTTTTAAC
>JAYGDO010000026.1:0-27350 GCA_046582885.1 Pirellulales bacterium
CGCCCGACCCGCCAGGTGCCGGACGAAAATCGATTATCGTGCCGCTGCCGAACGAGTAGCCGCCCTCTTCTTCAACCCGCAGCCGCACGGACGCCGCGAGCAGTTGTTCGTCGGAAGTCCGGCGGAGGGGATCGGATTTGGGCGCGTCCGGCCTGCCGGTCGGCGGAATTGCTGCGGGCGGTTGAACGCGGGCGACTGCCGGCGGGCCGGCGGGCGCGATCGAAACAAACCTGCGGTAGTCAATGCCGCATGCCGGTTACCGATTGACAAAGCTGTGTTCGACCGTGACCGTGCGGATCTTTTTGCTGGTGGGTTCGTAAATACGGACCGTGATTTGCACGGCACGCAGTGGCGGTTCGAATGGCGGAGGCGTCGAGACCTCGCCGGGGTCATCCACGCCGTTTTTGCCGTCGTCGTCGAATTGGTTGTAGGCCCGGACATTGTACGAAGGCGACCAAGTGTCGTAGATCGCCGGCATCGGGAATTCGACGTCTTGTTCCGTCAGCGGCGTTGGAACAATCCCGGATTTCGGATTGCCCCCGCTGTTAAACTGCAACCAAGGCGCACCAATTTGGACCGGATTATATTCCAGCGATTGTGGAATGTACTGGAACATATCAACAAACGCCCCGTAGCCCACGATCTGTGGGCCGTCCGGGTCGGAAAGGTCGTGGTTGGCGATTGCCTGCGGGAGTGTGTCCAGGTATCCCGGATCGTTCGGAGAAAGGTGCATCGACATGGGGATGGCGGCGGCATTGGCTGTCGGATCCAAACCCGAACCGCCGGTCGAAGCGCCGTCTGTGACGACGCCGTCGTCACTGGATCCGCCGCCGCCGCTGCCCGTCGGCTTGATCGCCACGGCGTCGGCGATGATCCTGCGGCCATTCACCGGAGCATCGTCCAACTTGACGATAAGATTACTGCCATCGACCTCAATTTCCACGGTGCCGATTTGCTGAAACGAAGTCGATCCGGACGTTCCGTCGCCAGAGGGCGGGCTCCGCTGACTGACGGTACTGCGCACCGCGACCGTTCCGCCGACGGAAACCAAGAACTTGGCGTCGGTTGCCGCATCGTCCCACGGTCGCCACGTTGCAAAAACGTCGTACTCGCCCGGGCTCAAACCGCCAAACGTCCAGGTTGCACCCCCGGCCTCCTGGGTGACTTTCCACAGATGCCCGCCGCCGTGGCCACCGGAACCTGTTTGCCAATTTCCGGAACTGCCAAAGCCGCCATCGTCGTTGTCCACCACCGTCAATCCAACGACAGGATCGCCCCCATCGCTTCCGCCGCCCGAGTCCGATCCGCCGGATGTCGTCTCGCCGTCCGTCCCCTCTTCGTTGCCTCCACTGGTCGTGCCCGGTTTTAGAATGCCCAGCACGGGGGCCGTAGGATCGAACACCTTTACGTCAAAGGCAACGACGTTGTCCATTATGACGGTTTCGTTAAGCCGATTGCCCAGGGATTGGACGAGCGAAACCGCTTCCGGACTCAAGGCCCGGGCATTGGGTGGCCAGGCGTTCCAGTCAATATCCGAATCGATATCCAAATGCCAATTTGGGTCGAGTATTGAGGAGACTCCGCCGGCAGCCAAATGAGCTCGGCGATGAGCGCGGACGGCCAGATCTTCGAGCGAATTGGGCACCATGACGCCCTCTTCGAGACGCGCCGAAATATCGTTGAAGTAAAAGTAGCCATTCGCGCCGCCCGCACCAAGGTCCGCATCGGCCGCGATGAGCAACTGGTAACGGTGCAGCCGCATGCGGCCCGGGTTGTTGGGATCACGCGTGACGAACCAGATGACTTCGGCCAACGGTGACTCCGCCGTCACGACCGCCACGTATGACGGAGCACCGCCACCCGAGCCGTCCGTGCCGGTTGTTCCACCGGTTGTGTTGCCGTCCGAGCCGCCGCCCGGCGCTACGGGACCGTCACCCGTACAGTCGGTACATTGGACTCGCATGGCATCCGCAACGACCGCTCCATCGGATCGCGAGCGAAGTGTAATCACCAACTCACCCGCGCCCAAACTGCCGGAAAACAGCGTTTGAAAATTCCGTTCGTCCGCGACATCGTTGGCGGTTGGTTCTTTAGTCTGATCGACCTGCCTGATAATCTGTCCGCCGAGGGGCTTCTGAACGACGTATTGAACATTCGCGCTCCGCGTGTGGTTATCGGGCCCGAGAACGTCGCCAGCGTCCACATCCGGCGGTGCGGACCACGTCGCGGAAATCTTGTAGGTACCCGGTGAGGCGACAGAGAACTTCCAGATTGCTCGGGCATCGTTATCGTTTGCCGTCGGCGCGCAAACATCGTAGTCATTTTTGTAACTGCAGTCCCCGTCATTCTGGTTCTCAAATTGCGTGTACTTAATCCAGGCACCCTGCACCTGGTAGTTAAATGGATTTAGGCCGTTGTCGACGAACACCGGATCGAGAGGTCCCGTTTCATTGCCTTCGCTCGAATCGGTTGCGCCGCCGTCGAGTTGGCCGCCGTCGAGTTGGCCGCCGTCGCTTGAGGTTTCTCCCGCATCACTGTTACCCGGATTGCCGGGTTCGCCGGAAATGATTGCTGTGCCCGTCCGGCCGATGTAGGGCTGTTCGAGGTTGCGGAGCGTGAGGTATAGCCAGTCGTCGACGTCGCCGACTCGTTCATCCAACTCAACGTCGTTGGCATCCGAATTTTGGCTGGCCTCCCAGGCAACCCGATTTGCCGCCAGTCGCATGTGCTCGCGCTGTTGGCCTTCACCGATTTCAAATGCACCCGGCTGTGGTTTCCCCGGGACAGCAACCCTGCGGGCTGTAATATGCTTCAAATCGTTTTGCAACATGTCCCGCATGTGCGCGATACGTTCGTCGACCTCGACAGTTGCCTTAGCGCTGTTGATCGCTTCGCCCAAAAATCCAAACAGCGAAACCACTGCGCCCATCAAAATCAGGCTGACCACGAGGGCGACGAGAATCTCGACAAGCGTAAAGCCCTCTCGGGTTTGACCGGATCGCTGCCGTTGAAATTGTTGATTTGATTTAATCAGTCGCGACATGTTTCAATTACTCCATTCTGCAATGCAAGTGCCGCCAAACAGGCGGACCTCCACTACCCCTAACACACACCGGACAGAATCGGACAGGCGCGAACGGCCATTTAGAAACCAGTTCCCTACAATCCGCCGCCGAAACTTCCGGTACGCACTGGCAAACGGCCCGAGAAGCAAGTAGACCCCAAAGCCCCATCAGTATATTGAGTTAATCGAGATTTCACAAGCATTTACGCCATTGAATTCCAGCTGCCAACCGGCGGGCAACGTCGAGGCTAGAGGCTGGGAAATGCGGCGAGAATAGGTTGTAACTGTTAATTCTGACACATGTTGTGGAGAGGCGACGGGCGATCAGGTCGCGATCGTTTGTTTCGGAGACAACCCGCACAATTTGCTGATTCCGCATAACCCATATAACCGATGCAACGAATGGAGTCGCCGGGAACCGAGTTTTGCGCGATTCGCAGACCACGAAAGCACACTTTTGGGATGTCGGGGAAATGGAGCGGAAAGCTCGCGGCTTCTCGCGGCCGTAAGGGCAGCCAGCGCCGTCTTTGCCACGGGTCGTTTTCAGTGGTAAAGGGGTCGGCGACGGAGCGGTAGGTAGCCACTTCGGCTGACCGCTAATCGCCGTGACGATTGGGAAGGCCCGTGGGTAGGTCGACCCCCAGCCGGTCAATCTCGGCTGGAAACTAACCGCCCCATTTTTTCTCAGCAGGAGAATGGACACGTTTCGTTGCAGTCACTGCCGGGACGCGCTACGCCGGCTGACGGTTGTAGCCGCTGCTGCGCCGATTTTGATTTTCTGTTCTGCGTTCGCCGCTGCGCAAAACGAGGTGTTTGTGTCCGATTACGCTGCGCAGCCCGATGAAGAAAACGACAATGCTCAGCCCCGCACCGACGACGCGCCGTTGCGCGAGATTCCCGACACAGTGATCGAGGCACGGCCGTTTCCGTCCAGTCCGCTGGCGGGGCAAACCGTCGTTACGCCTGCGCGTATGGAAACCGCCGCAGCCGCAAGCGGCAGTTCCATGACTGTCATCACCGAAGAGCAAATCCGCAAAACCCACGCAAATACAGTGCTAGAAGTTTTGCGCGGAACGGTTGGTATCGATGTCGTTCAGGCGGGCGGCGCCGGCGGCGTGGCTTCCGTCTTCGTGCGCGGCGCAAATTCCGAGCACACCAAAGTGTTGCTTGACGGCATCTCGATCAACGATCCGAGTGGCGCGGCGCGTGCGTTCGACTTTTCCGCGCTGACGGTCGATAACATCGAGAGAATCGAAGTCGTCCGCGGCCCGCAGAGCATGGTTTACGGCTCGGACGCTATCGGCGGCGTGATCCACATCATCACCAAGCGGGGCGACGGGCCGGCGACGGTGACCGCCGGTGCAATGGGGGGCAGTTTTGGCACGCACCAAGAGCGGGTTGGCCTCAGCGGCGGTAATAATCGTTCTTATTATTCCTTCGGCGCTTCGTATTTTGATACGGATGGAATTACGGCGGTTGCGGAGCGGTTGGGGGCGCGGGAACTCGATGGCTATCACAACGCGACGTTCTCGGGCCGTTTCGGCTGGACTCCGCGCGAAGCGTTCAACCTCGATTACGTCTTTCGCTATACCGACGCGGATGCCGAGGTTGACGGATTTCTGGTCGACAATGTGATTCGAGAAAACCGGCTCAAGCAGTTTTTTCAGCGGCTGCAGATTCAATCCCTAATGCTCGACGGCGATCTCGAGCAGAAGGTCGGTTTCAACTCGGTTAATTACAGTCGTGTTGACACCGATCCCGGAGGCTTTGGCGTTCCCCAGTTCAACGGCCAGAACCGTCAAGTTGACTATCAGGCCAACCTGAAACTGGTCGAAAACAATGTGGTAACGGCTGGCGTCGATTATTTACAAGAGGAGGCGTCCAGCACGTTGCTGCCGCAAACGTCACACAATCTGGTTGGCTTTTACGTCCAGGATCGGTTTAGTCTTGGCGACTTTTCGCATACGACTTTCGGGGCGAGGTGGGACGACCACAGCACGGCCGGCGATGCGAATACCTATCGGCTGGCACAACGATTTCACGTCGCCGCCACCGGAACTGATTTGCACGGGAGCATCGGCACGGGCTTCCGCGCGCCCGCCATCGCGCAGCGGTTCGGCTTCGTCGGCAATCCGGCCTTGCGGCCCGAGTTTAGCAAAGGCTGGGACGCCGGCATGACGCAAAGCCTCTCTGGCGGTCAACTGGAAGTTGACGCGACATATTTTCGGAACAACTTTCGCGATCTGATTGTCTTCGATCCGACGGTTCCCGGTCCGGGCGGTTTCGGCGCGTTGAACAATGTCGATCGCGCCCGTGTCACCGGCGTTGAAATCACCGCGGCGGCCCAAATCGACCGATTAACCGACGCCACGTTTACCTACACCTACAACGACCCGTTGAACTTGACTACCACAACGCAGTTGTTGCGGCGGCCGCGCGACAAGGCCAGCTTCGGCGTCCATCGCAGTGCTTTTCGCGATCAAGCGGCGCTCAATTTGTATTTTCTCTACGTCGGCCCGCGGCGTGACTTTGCCGTCGCGGGATTGACGACGCTGGAGGATTTTGTGACGGTTAATCTTTCCGGTAGCTATCAATTGAGCGAAGCTTGGCAGTTTTTTTTCCGCGCCGAGAACTTGTTCGACGAGGACTATGAGGAGGTGTTCGGCTTCGAAACGCCGGGCGTGTCGGGCTACTTCGGCGCCAACGTCCGCTGGTAGCCGGTCGGCGGTCGGCGGTCAGCGACCGCTGTTCCCCCTGCCCCGATCCTGGACAATCTCAAAGCGGAACGGGACGGCAATCTCGCAGGCGACCGGCCGGCCGTCTAGCAGCGCCGGGTCAAAACGCCATTTCATCACCGTCCGCAACGCCGACCGATCCAGCGATCGATAACCGCTACTGCGATGCACTGCAGCGGTTTGGACGCGGCCATCCGCTGCAATTTTTATCCGCAGCACAACGCGTCCTTCGTGACCCGCGGCCCGCGCTGCGGGCGGATATTCGGGTCTTGGACTGACCTGTTTTGACGGCACTTTGTCAAACTTGGCTCCGCTCTGCGGTTTCGACGGTAGCGAACTGACGGCGGTATCTCTGAGGGGATCGTCCGCGGCCGCATCGGCGACCTTTGCCTCTTTGGCGGGCACGCGCCGGGCAGGCTTGTGGCTCTTCGGTGTATGGGTTGTTTCAATCGCGGTCCGGCGATTCTCGCGAGGCGAGAATCCAGCCGCGGCCGGTACCAAATTTTGCGGGCCGCTGTTCGCTCCTAAGGCCGCGACCGCGGCCTCGGGCACGATCGGTACGAGGCGATCTCCATCGGCGCGACGGCTCAAATTGTCCGTTCGAGAATCCAACGGAGTCGGGGCAGCGTGGGCAGTGAATTCGACGTCCGGATCGACGTCGCCTTCGACCGAGGCAACCAGTTCGATCGAATGAATGCCCGGTGAGGGCGGATGCCAGTCGGCCGCCGAAAAAAAAGAGTTCGGCATGAAAACAAGCAACGCCGCTCCACCATGTGCCGCAGCGCTGCCGGCGATTCCAAACATCAGCTGGCGCGTCGATCGAATCGACTTTTCGGCCACATCGACAACGGGATCAACTGCCGGAAACCGAGAATCGAAAGTCATGTGCGCGTCTCATTCCGCATCGCTGACGTCCTGTCCCTCGCAGAACCGTCAACCAACATCGCGCCGGCAGGTTTTCTGACTCCCGGGCGGAAGAGAGCAGCCTTCTCATTTTCGCCGCATCCGCGAAAACAATGGCGTCGGAAAACTCTTTTCAAAATGCCCGGTCACAGCGGCGGGGCCGTCCCGGACTTTCACCGGTATTCCCTTTTCGTCGGCTGTCGAGCAACGAACGCAGCCGACCACCAGCACACGATCATCCGTAACGTTAACAAAGCCGCGGCGACCTGTCGAGCCGCTTTGACGATCCGCCGGGGTGGATACCGATTCATCGAACCGGATTTCTTTCGGACATTCGCCTGGCGGCTATGCCGCGCGTCGCTCGACGGTGGAAACGGCCGTTTCCAATTCACGGGCGAGGTTTCGATAGTCGGTTGCACCGTTGCACTCAGGTGCGTAGTTGAAAATCGAACGTCCGAAACTGGGCGCTTCGGCCAGCCGCACGTTGCGGCGGATCCGCGCTTGGAAGACGCGGGCAGCCGACCAGGGTACTTGCTGGCCGTGTGACTGATTGAAGAACTGCTCGACGTCGCCGCTAACTTCGGCAGCCAGCCGCGTGCCCGATTCATACATACAGAAAACCACGCCCAACAGCGCCAATGTCGGATTCAGCCGCTGGGCGATCAGGTGAATGGTCTGCAATAGTTTGCTCAGGCCGTGCAAGGCGAGGAAGTGAGGCTGCATCGGCAGGATCACTTCATCCACTGCGGCCAGGGCATTGATCGTCAGAATGCCGATCGATGGCGGGCAGTCGATGATGACGTAGTCGTAGACCGATTCGAGCTCTGCCAGTTTTTTGCGGAGCACGAGGTCGCGGCCATTTACGCTGGCCAACTCAAGTTCGGCAGCGGCCAGGTCGATGTGGCTGCCGACGATCCACAGGTTTTTGTCCACTTCCATGACCGCATCGCCCAGCGACGCGTCATCACAGAGTGCGGTGTAAACTGACGGCGCGGCGGACGGCAACTCGACGCCCAGGTGCAGCGTTGCGTGCGCTTGCGGGTCCATGTCGACTAACAGGACCCGCCGGCCGACCTCCGCCAGTGCCGCGCAGATGTTGACCGCCGTGGTGGTTTTTCCCACGCCCCCTTTTTGATTGATGACCGCGATCGTGCGCATTGGAATTCCTCCTTGAACTCCCTCTCCGGATCAAGCGGCGGGATTATAGGGGAGCTGGAAAAACAAGCAAAGACCGAAATCACCGCTCAAAACGGTCGTCCAGCGGCAGCTCGAAAGTTTCGGCCACGGCGCGATTTGTGACTTTGCCTTCGTAAATATTGACCGCGCGGGCGATTTCGTCGGAAACTTCGGCCGCACTCGGCATACCTTCGGCCGCTAGCAGCAGAGCCCACGGCAGCGTCACGTTACACAATGCAAACGTGCTTGTCCGTCCCACCGCACCGGGCATGTTGGTCACGCAATAGTGTACGACCTGCTCGATAATGAATGTCGGGTCGCTGTGTGTGGTCGCCTGGCTGGTTTCAAAGCAACCGCCTTGGTCAATGGCGACATCGACGATGACGCTGCCCGGCTTCATTCGTTTCAAGTCGTCGCGCTCGACCAACACCGGCGCCTTCGCGCCGGGCACGAGCACCGCGCCGATCAGCAGATCGGCCCGCTCGAGTTGTTCGCGGACGGTGTGGCGGTCGCTGAAAAGCACATTGACGTTCGCCGGCATGATGTCGTCGAGGTATCGTAATCGGTCCATGTTGATGTCGAGGATCGCGACGTCCGCGCCGAATCCGGCGGCCACTTTAGCCGCGCCCGCGCCGACGACGCCGCCGCCGATGATCGAAATGTGCGCCGGCGGTACGCCGGGAACGCCGCCCAACAAAATGCCGCGTCCCATCTGCGGTCGTTCGAGGAATTTTGCGCCCTCTTGAATGCTCATGCGGCCGGCAACTTCGCTCATGGGCGTCAACAGCGGCAGCCGCCCGCTGTTGTCGCTGAGCGTTTCGTAAGCGACCGCGATCGCGCCGGAGTCGATGACGGCGTCCACCAAATTTCGATCTGCGGCGAAATGAAAGTAGGTGAAAATCATCTGGCCGCGTCGTATCATCGGCCATTCGTCGGGTTGCGGTTCTTTGACTTTGATCACCAGATCCGCCCGCTCGAAAATTTCTGTTGGCGTTGCAATCATTTCCGCGCCGTTGCGCAGATAATCGTGATCGGGTAATCCCGAACCAAGCCCCGCGCCCGTTTCGACCAAAACCTGATGGCCGGCCCGCACCAGTTCTTCTACGCCAACGGGCAAAAGTGCAACACGATATTCGTCGCGCTTTATTTCTTTAGGCACACCGACGATCATGGCTTCCTCCGGGATACGGTTGCGACTATTTCACGTTTCCTTCGCCCCCTCCAATTAAAGAGAGAGGAGTGTGCAGGCGGCGGTCGATCATAAGTCAGCCCCTGGCCGGCGGCCCTCGTCCGGCGGCAATTACGGGGCGAATTGCTGCGGCCGGTCCGGGGAGGGATCGGTCACTTCCAGCAGTGGCTTGATCTCATCGCGCTTATCACTGCTTTCCCGCTTCCGCAGGTAGAGTTTAATGGGTACCTCACCAAAATCGAGATTGTCGCGGATTACGCCCAGCAGATAGCGACGGTAAGGCTGCGAAAATGCCCGCGGGTTATTGCAGAACATGACAATCGTCGGCGGCTGCAGACTGACGTGCGTGCCGTAGTAAATTTTCGGCAGGCGATGGCGAAAAAGTGGCGGGGGACTGTGCTCGAGCGCCGCTCTGATGATGCGATTCAACCGTCCGGTCGGCACCCGCATCCGCGATTGTTTGTAAAGCATCTGTGAGTGGTTGAGCAGCGCTTTGACGTTCTTTCCGGTCTGCCCGGTAATAAATGCGATCGGCGTGTACCACATCGTCCGGAACGTATCGCGCACGTAGGTAACCCACTTTTCGGTCGGCATACTGCCGGCGATCAAATCCCATTTATTGACCACGAACAGGCAGGGTTTGTACTGGTCGCTGATGTAGTCGCAGAGTTGCTTGTCGACTTTGCTGATCCGCTGTGAGGGATCGAAGAACAACAACGTGACATCCGCTCGGCGGATGCTCCGCTGCGCGCGATGCAGCCCATAGTACTCGACATCCGTTTTTATGCTCTTGCCGCGCTGCAGGCCGGGAGTGTCGATGGCGATGAACGACTTACCGTCCAATTCAAATCGCACGTCCACACTGTCGCGGGTCGTGCCGGGCACTTCGCTGACAATCATGCGGTCGGCACCGGCCAGGGTGTTAATAAAGGTGCTCTTGCCGGTGTTTCGACGACCGACGATCGCCACTTTCATTTCCGGCTCGTCCGTGTCCGCCGGCTCGTCGTCGTCGCTGGGATCGGGCAGGCGGTCGACAATCATCTCTAGTAGCGCCCCGCGACCGCGATTTTGGAGGGTGCTCGTGCGGATCAGCTTGCCCCGGCCCAGTCGGTAGAATTCGTCGGCTTGTGAGTCCAGCGATCCGTCGTCCGTTTTGTTCGCCACGCAAATGATCGGTTGGTTGACATACCGCAACCGGTGCGCCACGGCCTGATCGAGCGGCAGCAGTCCGGTACGCGTATCGACCACAAACAGAATGATCGCCGCGGAATCGATCGCTGCTTGAATTTGTTCATCGATTTGGTCTGTCAGGTTATCAACGTCATTGAGTCCTATGCCGCCCGTATCGACCAGTTCGAAATACCGGTCATCCTGGCCGACCAGATAGGTCATCCGATCACGGGTTACACCGGCCGTTTTGTCGACAATCGCCAGCCTGCGGCCGGCGAGCCAATTGAAAACACTGGATTTGCCGACATTTGGTCTGCCGACAATGGCAACTTGAGGGAGTCCCATCGCTGAACTCTATTGGGGAAAAAGAAGACGTCTGCCCTGCTGTTCCGAATTACAAAAGGGCAAAGAAACGCACCCCCGCGCTGGCCCGGAGGCATTCCATGATAAACAATTGTTCTCCCGATCGCCATAACGATGAAGCCCACTTTTTGCGACTGCGTCGACGAATGCCGCAGCGGATGCATAGTAGGGTCCAGTGTCCGGCATTTGCGGCACGGTTCGCAACTGCGAAAAATTCTGCGTAATCGGTACTGAGTTACCGCTTCGAGGGGAAATGAACAATGGACACACCCAATGAATTCGGTGGCGATCGCATACGTTCGGCGGTGATCACCAAGCTGGAGAGTTTGCAGCGTGCTGGCGTCACGCATATCAAAAAGGGAGTCGCGGGGATGCCTGCAGAATCGGACGAAGTCAGCGAGAATCCTAGCGAAACTGCCGGCGACA
Source organism: Pirellulales bacterium (assembly GCA_046582885.1). Lineage (GTDB taxonomy): Bacteria > Planctomycetota > Planctomycetia > Pirellulales > UBA7805 > JAYZEI01. Next base: position 11,027 of record JAYGDO010000026.1, read on the forward strand.
CACTAAAGATCGTCTCCCAGGAAGTGGCAGCCTGTACTAGATGCCGCGAACTTGCCAACAACCGAACGCAAACGGTTTTCGGGGTTGGTAACCCCGCCGCGCGGCTGTGCTTTCTCGGCGAGGCACCCGGGGCGGATGAAGACCGGCAAGGCGAGCCTTTCGTAGGACGCGCCGGAAAAATACTGACGGACATCATCCAAGATGGAATGCGACTGAATCGTGAAGATGTCTACATATTAAATATTTTAAAGTGTCGTCCGCCGGGCAATCGCAATCCGCTACCCGAAGAAGCCGAGAATTGTCGCGGATTTTTGGATCGCCAGCTTGCGCTAATCCAGCCGGAGTTCATTTGCTGTCTTGGTGCGGTCGCTGCACAGAACCTGCTCGATACGGTAGTTCCGATCGGAAGGATGCGGGGCAATATTTATGACTATCAGGGTATCAAGGTCGTCTGCACATACCATCCTGCCTATCTATTGCGCAATCCTGCGGCGAAAAAATTCACGTGGGAGGATATTCAGTTGCTCATGCAGGAGATGGGACTGAGCGTTAAACCGTGAACGGAGGGACAGCTACAACGGTGCAAATTCACCGCTCGATCCGTTGCGGACGTTGCCTCTCGACATTTGGCCGCTGGCGGTAAGGTGATTTGTTTCGCCGCCGCGGCGGGCGACCGGTCTACGCATGAAAGGACGATCGAACTCGACTTCGAGAATCCACGGGGGGTGTCAAGACGCGGCGCGGCGAATTAGCACGAGCCAATCTTCTTTCACGTCCTTTGGCGGAATGCCGGTTGAGACGCGTTTGCCGCCCTGCAAACTCTTTTTTTTGCCGGTCACCAACTCTCCGCCCGTGCGGGGGTTGAACCATTCGACGCTGAATGTACCGGACTGCTTGCTCAGATCCAGTGTCGCTGCGGCTCCGTCGGGCAAGTAAATCAGATAGAAATCGCCGTCTTTTGCCAGGCAGTATCGGCTGTTGTCGTGCTTTGCGTTGCCGACCAGTTCATCTGCATTTTGCATTTCCCAAAATGGAACCGTGTGGTCGGTGAAAAATCGCAGCGCGATACGGCAATAGTCCCAACTGCGGTCGCGGCTGCGCCAGTCTTCGCACACCAAGTCATTTTCGGCGAATTGATAGCCGAAGTAGTATTCAACTCCCCCACCCCCGGCCATCAACACGCCCCAAAGTGTCTGTTTGCGAATTTCGTGTTCGGTGTAAACGTACTTGCCGCTGCGGTCCGTTCCATCAAAACCGCGGTAGCCGAGATCGGGCGGCTGACCGTGCGCGGCGCTGCCGGACTCGTCGAATGCGATGATCCACGGTTTTCCGGCCGCCGCTGATTCGCGCACCCACTTTACGGTTTGCGCGTGCGTGTCTTTGATGTGGAAGTTCTGCAGCGAGGCGCCGGTGAGGACCGAAGCGTCGCCCAACAGCGGCCGGTAAACAAGATCCTGACTGCTAGGATACGTGTGAACCACGATCGAGTGGTCGTATGGATCCAACTTGCGGATAAAGCTCGCCATCGCTCGCTGTTGCTCGGTTGTCTGCGTGTTCTCTTCACCCAAATTCCAATTCAACGCCAAATTGTGCGCGAACCGTGCAACCAACTCACGGCAATAAAGTTTTCGCTCGACTCCCAAATCGCCGCCATCCAATGCCTCGGCGACGCGGCCGTTTTTTCCTCCTAGGCGATCGTCATCCATTTCGGCCTCTTGCATTTTGAAGTGCAAATACATGCCACGACTCGTCGCGTGATCAAAGACGATTGCCCATTGTTCGAGCTTCGAGCAGTCATAGTGCAATTTGTCATTCCTACGTACGAACGGCCAAACATTGTCGCCATCGCCACCGGCGTTGTAAGTTAGGAAGGAAAAAGCGTTGCAGCCCTTGTCGGATAGGTAGTTCACCGCGCCGATGATTCCCTTGCCTTTTCCATCCCGCCAAGTTGGATCGCCCGGGCGCCAATCTTTCAAATGCGGTCTCCACGCTTTCAGCGGCGCATTTGCCTTCTGCGCGATGGTCCCGTCGAAATCTGCGTACGCCAGAAACGTCTCCGGGGCGTCGGCTCCCGCCTTGAGAAAATACTGACCGCTGCCGGCAAACCGCAGATAGTGCTTACCGACATACTGCAATCGTCCTCTGCCTCGCAGGTCGCGGCCACGCTTGTCAGACGGACTAACAGCAAACTCGCCGGTCTTTCCGTCGTAGTTGCCGAGCCGAATTGCCTTGGCGTTTTCTTCAATCGCGATCGCAAGACCAGCAGCAAACGAAATGCGGTACGTCCACCGGCCGGGCTTATCGGGGGAAAGATGTGCTCGCCACTTCACGCCCGACTGCAGCGAAGAATTCGCGGCGTCCCCGTCCGCCGCGAAATAACCTTGGACAACGTAATCCGGTTGGCCTGACTCGTGCGTGAACCGCACTTTCATTAAATAATCGGTGAACGGATTCGGCTGTTGATCGCGTTCGTGGGCAAACGGCCCGTTCAGCGTTAGCGTTACTTTATGCCACTGCTTCAGTTCGCCACCGATTTGAATCTCTCCATCGCCGTCGGAACTTCGTGGCCGCACCAACTGAACGGGATCGTCGGCAAACGCCCACGCTGTAGAAATCAGCCAAACTGAGGCTGCACACCAGTGAAATTTCATGGGATTATCCTACAGGAAAGGGCCTGTCCATTTTATTCTCCGACATTACGGCAGCCAAATTGAGCAATGGGGAGTTGGACTGCGAGCTAGCCAACAGGCTGAGGAACCGCTACGGTAAATCAGCCTGCCGGAAACCGTGAATCCATCATTTGACTTATGCGCCATCGCCGTTATCGATATCTACCGTTTACGCTCAGCGCCTCGCTAATGGCTTTGAATATCGCGCTGATGGTGTGTTGGATCATTTTGCTCGCGCAGCAGTCTTTGTGGGGCGCGATGGTGGTTGGTATCGTGGCATTCGCTTTGATACTGCTAGGACTTTCTTTCTATTTGGTTCTGACGATCAAAGAGAGGCGGTTAAAACAGCGGCAGGTGAACTTTGTCGATAGCGTAACGCATGAACTAAAATCTCCGATTGCCTCACTGCGCCTCTATCTGGAAACACTGCAGCAGCGGCGACTGACGGACGTGCAGCGGTCTGAGTTTTACGAAACGATGGCGACCGAGACACAGCGACTCGATGCGCTGATCAGCCAATTGCTTGAGGTGGCGCGTCTAGATGCCATTGGGCAGCAGGACCCGCCTGAAGAGATCGACTTAGTTCCACTTCTGGAATCGTGCGCGTCGGCTGTCCGTCTGCGGCGGCGGTGCGGCGAACACGAGGTGTTCAAATTTGATCTGGTGGCCGCGATTGTACCCGCTCCGCGCATGATGCTGGAGATGATCTTTGGCAACTTGCTGGACAACGCGATCAAGTATGGCGGGCAACCGCCCGAGGTCGAAGTTCATATGCACGTCAACAAGCACAACCGCGTTATCACACAAATCGCCGACAACGGCCGCGGTGTCCCTCCGGAAATTCGCAAGAACATCTTTCGGTTATTTTTTCGCGGTGGTGAAGAATTACAGCGTCGGCAGAAAGGAACTGGCCTGGGCCTTTATATTGCAAGAACGCTGGTCCGCAAGTTGGGCGGAAAAATAGATGTCCGCGAACGCGAAGGAAGATCCGGCAGCGTGTTCGAAGTCGAGCTTCCCGGAAAGGCCGCTTGATGCGCATTCTGATTGTCGAAGACGAATCGGCGATCGCCGAAGGCCTCAGGTTCAATTTTCAGCAGGAAGGCTATGACGTACAAATTGCCGGCGACGGACCGACCGCATTGCGGTATGTACAGGATCGACAGGCGTCGTTCGATCTCGTCGTGCTGGATTTAATGCTGCCCGGCATGAGCGGCTATGAAATCTGTAAAGAGATTCGCCGCAGCAATCAACATATTCCTATCCTAGTGCTCAGCGCCCGGCTGCATAGCGAGGACAAGGCTCATGCCTTCGATTGCGGTGCCGACCAGTACGTGACGAAGCCGTTCCAACTGAACGAGGTATTAAGCCGTATTCGCAATCTGGGCAAGCGGCGGCCGGCCAATGTTGCCCCGACCGCACCAGTTCAGCCCCGACCGGACGTCGTCTACCGATTTGACCAGGTGCGGGTGGATTGCCGCAAATTTCAGGTCACTGTTGGAGACCGTCAGCATTCTCTAACGACTATGGAAATGCAGTTGTTGCGGTACTTTATCGAAAACGAGGGCGCCGTTCTTTCGAGATCACAGATTCTGGAAGATGTGTGGGGACAGAGCCCCGAAATTACCACTCGGTCGATCGACAACTTCGTCATGCGGTTGCGAAAGATCCTGGAGCCAGATCCTTCAAAACCGAGAAATCTCCTCTCAGTTCGCGGCACAGGCTACCGTTTCATTGCAGATTTGCTATCTGCAAGCAATACGCCGGACACGACTTAGATAATTTGACACAATTTTGACAAAAGTGTGACCGTGAGGTGTTCAGATTTCTGTCGAATGTCCCTATAGTTGTCTGTCCACCTCGGATTTAATTCCCGCTTGCGGGGGTGGTAGCAACAGGGATTTGATATTTTTCTCGGCTCGCGATGGAGATTAGATACAAGATGCGCAGTGGAAAGGAACTTTTGATTGCGAGTTCGCAATACGCTCACGAAGTGCGTTGGAGGAGTTGGCTGCATCTGTGGTCTGCACTCTGCCTGTTGGCGGCGTTGGTCACGTTGTCGTGTTTGCAGTTGCCTTGGTTTGTTTGCATCCCGGTCAGTGTGGTAACCGGATTGGTCATGGTCCGCCTGTTCATCGTTTTTCACGACTACATGCACGGAACCGTTTTGCAGCATTCTCGGATTGCATCGGTCATCATGTATCTTTACGGTCTGTTGTTGTTAAGCCCGCCGTCCATCTGGAAGCACGCCCACGACGATCATCACAAGAACAATGCCAAAAAACTTGGTTCGACACTCGGCACTTATCCCGTGATGACCAGACAAGATTATGCCAACGCTTCTTTTGGGGCGAAGCTGGATTATGTTGTTCAGCGCCACCCGATCACGATGGCGCTAGGTTACGTGACGATCTTTTTATGGGAGCTGTGCCTGCGCTCGTTTTTAGTAGATCCCAAGAAGCACTTTGATGGTTTGTTGGCACCGTTGCTTCATGTGGGCGCGTGCATTGCACTGTACACCATCTCCTGGCAAGCATTGTTGTTAGGATTGATCGTGCCGATGGCAATTGCTTCCAGCCTGGGCTGCTACTTGTTCTACGCTCAACACAACTTTCCTGAAGTCAAGCGGCGACACGACGAAGCATGGGACTACGTCTACGCCGCGTTGCATTCGTCGAGTTATATGAAGATGAGCCCGCTGATGAGTTGGTTCACGGGCAACATTGGATACCATCACGTACATCATTTGAACGCAAGAATCCCATTCTACCGATTGCCCGAAGCGATGGCCGGTATCGAGGAACTGCAGTGTCCGACTTGCACGACATTGCGGCCCGCCGATATTTGGACTTGCCTGCAGTTGAATCTTTGGGACCCGGAAGCGGATCGCTTTATGTCATACCGGGAAGCTGCCCAATTTGCCGAAAGCGCTTAACAACTGCCCGCTGGTTCCGCCAGGGGTACACATCGCATTCGCTCTCGTGTATACTTCCCTCGGTTGGTTCGTCGAATGCCGCTCGATGCCGCTTCCGTGAAGTCGGTCCCCTGTTGTATCGCAAGTCCCTCCTGGTGGGTTGCCACGTCAGCTCCTTTCTTTCCGGCCAGAAAGTCCCAAAAAGGCCGTAACCGACTTTCATTGGAGATATATAGTGGGCAAGAAATTGTACTGTGGAAATCTGAGCTACAGTGTTTCAAGCACGGATTTGGAAACGATGTTTTCGCAATTCGGAACGGTTGAATCCGCTCAAGTGATTTCTGACCGTGACACCGGCCGCAGCAAAGGATTTGGATTTGTCGAGATGGCAAACGATGGCGATGCGCAAGCAGCCATCGATGGGTTAAACGATCAGGAAACCGACGGTCGCCGACTAAGCGTCAACGAAGCCCGACCGCGCGAAGAACGTCGCGGCGGCGGCGGCGGCGGCGGCGGTGGTCGTGGCCGGCGCGACTCTCGGTATTAGCAAACGGCACGTTAAGTTGGCATTCCGTGGTGGGCAACTTTTGCTGCGGTGCGCCTTGGAATCAAAGCCCCGAACTTCGGAAAGTGACGTATGGCGAAGAATCAAAACACAGTTGAAAAACGTCGCCGAGAGATGGATAAGAAGCGTAAAGCCGAAGAAAAACGAGAGCGGAGGCGTAAGAAAAAAGAACAGATCGCCAACGGTACTTATGAGGAAGAACTGACCGACGAGCAATTACCGTCTCAGTCGCCACAATCCGACGCTGAATCGGCGCCGGGCATTGGCGGCTGATTAGCAAAAGGAAATTGAACCCGCACAAGTGAGAAACCTGTGTTGTCATCATCAGAGCAACGTGCGTTACGAACATTTCGAAGATTTCAGGTCGCTCCTGGTCAAATGCTCTGCTTTCACGGACCAAACCTAAAGACGCTTCAGACGGCATTGCGGCAATTGACGGAAAAGGAACTGCTTGTCAAAGAGAAATTCAAAGGCGGCTATTCACTTACGGCGGCTGGATTTGCTGCGATGAAAGATTGCGAGTAGGTATCGATTCTTCGAAAACAATTCGCAGCGAGTGATATTGAACCGCAGCGTGAGAATTTGACGGTGGACTCGTTTGTTGGTGGACTTGGGGGCGACCGCGTCTGGTGTCGTTAAAGTTTCTCGACGAATCTGCCGTCTGCCGGGTCTAGAGTGGAATTGGGGCATCAGCCCTGAGGGGCAGAAGTACCCGGGTGGTAGAAGTACCCGGGTGGTAGAAGTCATGGTAACCGGCATCAAGACCGTTCTGGTTTGGGTAAGTGCCGGAATCGGCTAGGCGTGGTCTGCGGCGGGAGACTGCCGCTGCGACATCATCTTACGGCATCGCGAGGCCTGCCTCTTTCATCAAATCATGGCGAGCAAGGGCCTTCCGAAAAAGCTCTTGGACGCCACTCACGGGAACCAAGTCCAGCGCGATTTGGGAAACATGTACGAGTATCGCCGCGGAACTCGATCCGCCGCAACATTGGGTCTGCCGTCCCTACCGCCCGGTTCGGGAACAAACGCCATCTACCTTTCTTCATTGCAGGCCGCTCCGGACCAGTCCTGCGGTATGCGGTATCGGACGGGTTCATAATTGCGCGAAGCCGCGTCGGGATCGCCGCCCTGCCACGCACCGACGCCCTCCAATTCGGGCATGATTTCGACGAGTTGCTCCTTCAGCATGGTCGATAGCCGCTGAATCGCGGGACTATCGGAAAAATTTTGCAACGACGCAGCGGTTTTCATCAACCGCAGAAGTTGAGCGCGTCGCATCACCGGCGGCGATAGCGGCTGATCGCATTCGACCAGCAATTCGGCAATGGGTACGTTCAATAATTGTTGCCAGGCATAAATCTGACTCAGTTTCAAATCACGTGACGCCAGTTCTAGTTCCCGAACCTGGGAGATATCCAAATTCAGCTGTCGCGCGGCAGTCCGCAGCGAAACTCCCTGACGCTTGCGCACCATCGAAACCCGATGCAATGTGTTGTAGGCGTTTCCATTGCACTCTTCCCTAAGATGCCTCCTCTGTTTCGTTCCGTTATTTCGGTTATGCGGTGAACTACCGGATCGAAGTGGACTCATCGTGACTCCTCCTTGTCCGCAGTTGCCTGCGAACGCATTTGAAGCGAGTGACTCTAAACTCTCACAACGCACGGTCCGCCCGCGCGCAGGCAACAACGCGCCTCTCCGGCTGTTGAAGTTTAGTGCCTCTTCAGCTGCACGCCGTCGGTTGCCATACGGATCCGCATGACAACGGTCTCACCGCTCAAAGCGATGATCAATCAAGTGACGTGCTTTCATGCACTCGCGACCGGCCACCCCTCACAACGCCCCGAACCGGTCACAGGCCCGCAAATTAGATGAGTCCCTGCCGAGCCTTCTGGGCTAGAGGGCATCATAATCAATAGAAACTGGAATTTCAAGTACAATTCCAATGGAAGGTAGGCTGCTCTTCTGTAAGGTACTCCGCCACCAGCTCGTGTTGTGGTCAGGCAGATTTAGATATTTCTTTCGAATTACGAAGTTAAGCCTTCGATCGTCGGCCGGAAACGTAGACGTCCCCTTCAATCGTAGTGATTTTGGTTGGCATGATGGACTTGGCCTTGGCGATCAGCTTGACCCCGTCTCCGTTAATGGGCGGCCGGGCCTCGCCACCTACGATTTTGGGCGCAATAAAGATGTGGACTTCATCGATATAGTCAGCCGCAAAAAAACTACCCAGCACTTGTCCGCCGCCTTCGACCAGCACATTGGACATTTTTCGACTGCCCAGTTCTTTCAGCAGTGAGTCCAGACGCGGAATCCGACCGCCGGCAAAGGGCAGTACTTCACAACCGGCCGCCGTAAGCCGCTGAACCTGGTCTCTTGGTGCGTCGGGTGAGACGGCAATCAGAACCGGCGCCTGCCGGCATGTCCGCACCAGCTGGCTTTCGGTTGATAGTGATGCATTCGAATCCAATACGATCCGCGTCGCCGTTCGAGCGCCGGGCGGACGCGCCGTCAACAGCGGATCGTCCGCTTCGGCCGTTCCGCGGCCGACGATTACGGCATCCACTCGGCCGCGAATTTCATGCGCAACCGCACGCGATGCCTCATTGGAAATCCAACGGCTATCGCCCGTTGCCGTAGCAATCCCGCCGTCCAAAGTCATTGCCCATTTGGCAATAATCCACGGCGTGCGGGATTTAATCAGTTTGAAATACGGAGCATTCAGATCTTTTGCTTCTTCCTGGAGCAGCCCTAACCGTGTTTCAATCCCGGACTCGTTAAGTTTGGCGATCCCACCGCCGTTAACGTCGGCAAACGGATCGCCAACCGCGATTACTACGTGCGTGATGCCGGCCGCGATGATGGCGTCGGAGCAGGGCGGTGTTTTGCCATGGTGACAACACGGTTCAAGCGTCACAAACATCGTCGCACCAGCGCCGCGGGGGCCGGCGGCTTGAAGAGCTTCGGCCTCGGCATGCGGCCCGCCAAACACGGTGTGATAGCCTTCGCCAACGATCTTGTCGTCTGCGATGATGACACATCCGACCATTGGATTGGGTTCGACCAAACCGAGGCCGCGCGAGGCCAATTCGAGGGCCCGCTGCATAAATTCACTTTCGCGCGCAGAAAAAGCAGACACTATGTAGCAGACACTATGTAATCGTGGCAATTGGTGAGAACGTGGAGGACCAGCCGACCGCTAATGGCTAAGTGCACTGGATTTCAGGAACCTGAAGTTTTGCAGCTTCAGCTACAATTTGGAACCGCCCATTAATCGTCCGGCGTCCAAATCGCGGACTTCTTGCCTCCCGTCGCGGCTGCCGTATCAGGAGTCCAGATTTCGCTTGATTCGACAGAATCAGCGCCGCTCGCCAGCATCGCTTCGGCATCTTCGCCACCTGGCGGCGGCATCTGCACCGGCTGACCATCGTCGCCAATGATGCCATAACGCTTAAGCGCATTAAACAGCGCCGAACCAATTCCCGGTTCTTGAATGTGGCGGCCGCGAATCCGGATCAACAGCTGTTGAAATTCCTCCGCTTCGGCACGTTGGATTCGCAATTCCATTTCGGCTAACAGATACTCGGCTGGAGATTCTCCGCCAACTTTCGCGGCTTCTTGTGCTTGGTGGAGAAAATCGATCGCTTTGTCCGACGTGCCTTCGATGCTCGCCAGTACGGCGAATGCTTCGGCCTTGTTGACTTGGTCGTCTAGACTTTCCCGCCGCGTCACTTCTTCGGCAAGCTTTGTCAGCGCAGCGGTGGCCATGACCGTCGCCGCGCGGCGATAAGCGGCGATCAAATCGTTGTCCGATAATTTCAACACGTCGATGTGACGCAACCGCACGACGGGCAATGTGGCCACGTCGGCCTTCCAGGGGTCGATCGGCGAGGCCAGTGGCAAGCCGAGTTTGCGCCGCAGCGGATCAAAGTCTCCAGCCGGATCGCCCTCGGTTGACAACTCCAAATTCAATACTGCCCCCGCGAGCCGCGCACGGTACTTTGGGTCGTCTTTGACTTTCTCAGGTGTTTTCCCGTCCAGAGCCGGATTCGGCAGAGTCGGCCATTTATTGAGAACAATGTCCTCGCGCTGCCGCGCGATCAGTTTTTCCGTATGCTCCGGCGGCGTGTCGGGCGGCAAACGCCAGTTCCATGTCAGGGCATTCTGCATTGCAGTGATTTCGGTCAGAACTTTTTCTTCGGTGACGGTACCCAGCGCAGAACCACACAGTCGTTTGAGCGAGTCGGTCGCGGCAGCGAATTGATCGTTTTTGTACATAACAAATTCGAGCCGCGGCTCCCGATCGGTTTCGCGGCCGAACAGGTAGCACTGGCCGTAAACAATAGGTGCGTCTTCGCACCGGATGTCCACACCGGTTTCGGGCATGTTGCGGTCAAGCAGATAAAAGACGCCCCGGGGTGGAGGCTGATCGTCTTGCTTAGCGGCACTCGGATCGATGGGTAATTGAACGGTGCGACGGTCGGCGGCAAACTGCGCCGACAGAGATTCAAAGTCAGATAACGTGTACGTGGTTGCCACCAATTCGATCATGTCACCAGGGTTGTCGCGATCGAGCAATTGCGCGATGGCAGCGGCTTCGATCGCTTCCTCCTCCGAAATGTCCAGGCCGGCGTACGTCCGCCAGGCTTTGACGGCGCGGGTGTTGTCGGCAAGCCACGCGGTGACGATTGCTAGGTTCCGCCAAATGGCAGGAGCGTCCGAGGCCTTTTCCGCCAGTTTCTCGAGTTGATCCGCCGCCAATCGCCACTGACCGCCGTTCGCTGTTGCCCGTGCTTCGACAAACTGTTTTTCCCATTTGGCGTCTGACGGGGCGTCGCTGAGCAGGTATTCATCCTTCAAGATGACCGGCACTTCGCGGGCCCGCATGGCGGGCAGCAGCAACTGCATCGCCCGCATGTCGTCGCGACCGCCGATCGTCGCATGGAACAGCAAATGCGCCCGCGCGGCGAGAAAATGGCCTTCGGCCAACAAATGGCGGCCCACAACCAAAAGCGCCTCATAAACGCGCGGCGGAATTTCTTTATCGATCGCTTCCAGGGCTTTGTGCAACGGCTCGACCGCCGCCGGGCCGCTTTCGTTTTCGGCGACGTACATCGCGTGCTCGGCGAGTGCAATCGGGTTATCAGGATGCCTCTCGAGAAACTGGTCGAGTGTCTTCTGCCGCGCTTCGTCCTGTTGCATTTCGTCATGCAGCATCGCCTTGACCGACAACAGGCAGGCGCGATCGGGATGCTTCAACAGCGTCTGTTCGACGCGCTCCAGGCACGCCAGTCGTTGGTCGCCTTCGAGCATCTTTTGTATCGATTCCAACTCGCCAAGCAGATCATCGCAGCAGAATTTTATTTTTTTACCTGTTCCGCCAGGGCACGGCATGTAACGATCAAAAGCCATAGAAATTTCCGCGGATTCGAAATCCTGTTCGTTGTTTCACTGCCGCCGTGGCCGCGCGTTATGCGGCCCGACCCGCGCGGCGCTCCGTGATCAATGCTAACAGAGCTTTTTGGGGATCGGCAAACTTTTTGATGCCTTCGTCCATGAGCACGGTTTCGAGATGGTCCATATCTACCTCGGCATCAATCTCCGCCAGGATATCGTCTGACGGCAAAACGTCAACTTGGCGCGAATAAGAATGCTCGCTGGCCTGAACAAATTCGTTGATTGCCGGCGGGTTCGTTTGAATGTCGCTGCCGGCCAGCGCTTGCACATATTTATCGGGCGAATCCGCTGGATTCTTGGTCCCGGTGCTGGCAAAGACAATTTCCTGCCCCAACGGGCAGCCTTTGTCGGACCAGAACCGATCGTTTTCCGCCCAGATTCGTTTTGCGTTGACGATCCCCGCCAATCCTTGAGTATCGGCAGATAACTGCGGCACGTGTTGTTGTGTGTAAACGTCGACGCGGGAAACAAAAATGCTGTAAACGCTCTTAAACGAATCTAGATTTGTTCGCCGTCGTGCGCCGCGCCAAACGGCGTCGCGAGCTGCTCTGTATTGCCTCGCGGTGAAAACGAGCGTCACGTTCACTGAGATACCCGCTGCGACCAATTCCTCGACCGCATCCAGCCCTGCGGGCGTAGCCGGCACTTTGATCATGCGGTTTACGTGATCCGCAGACCACTGCCTGCCCAATTCTAAGTACTGATCAACGCGGTGATCGTGCGGTAGCGACTGCTGGTTGTCCTCCAACAGCGGATCGAGTTCAAAACTCACATAGCCATCGTTACCTCCGGTTTCCTGCCAAACCGGAAGAAAGACCTGTTGGGCCGCGCGGACAATTTGATCGGTAATGTCCCAGGCGACGATGCTGTCATTGCTTTCGCGGCCGAGCCGATCGTCAAGTTGCCCGTCCACGCATCCGGACCTGATCAGGTCCGCGATGATTATCGGGTTCGAGGTCGCGCCGGTCGCCCCAAATGAGCGATATTCGTTGGCTAACTCGGCATTCACGGAATCCAGCCACACCTTGCTTCCGGACGCCACGAGCGACTGAATGGACACGATCGGACCTCTACTTTCCGTTTGGGTTCGCGGCAGCGACGGGGGATGCTCACAGGATATCGCTCAGCGAACTTCAAACATAGATAATTTACAACTTTTCGGTAACATGAGATGGCTGCAAAAGACGGGAAGGAATAATGCCAAGATTCCGGTCTTGGCGACAATACTTTTGTCGGGAGGGCAAGTTCGCCGATGAGCCAAAATGACGTCACCCTGTCGAAAGCAAGGTTTAGTACCGATCGCCGCGCTCGGCCTTCCTCCGATCGCGCCGCGTTGATCCGGTCCCACTGCAAATGCGCAAAACTTCTTTTTTTTCACGAAACGCCTTCTACATTTTTTTGGCGGCGATATTCTTGCTGCCCATCGCGTTGCGTGGTGCGCGATTTTCCGTCGAGCGAACGAAGAATGATGTCAAGGAATGGCTGCCCGCCGGTTTCGAAGAAACCAAAATGCTGGGGTGGTTCCGGCAGTACTTCGTCGGCGAGCAATTCGTGGTGATGAGCTGGAGGGGTTGCACCCTGGACGACCCGCGGGTCGAACAACTTGCCCGTACTCTCGAAAGCCCCACCGAAAAATACGCCGCAGCGGTCAATCGCTACATCAAAACCGTCACCACGGGGCCACGCGTATTGGAGCAGATGACCGATCCCCACGGCAAACTGAAAATCAGCCGTGAAGAAGCACTCAGGCGGTTAGGCGGTTCACTGGTGGGCCGCGACGGCCAAACGACGTGCGTACTGGTGACCTTGACCGAGGAGTCCGTTGACGAGTTCCGCAAGGTACTGGGGCGATCGCGCCCGCTGACAGAGGCCTTGATGAACCGTGAAGATGGATTACTTTTCAAAATCGCTGACGACTGCGGCATCCAAAAGTCTGATCTGATCATGGGTGGCCCACCCGTCGATAACGTGGCGATCGACGATGAGGGCGAAATCACCCTGCTGCGGCTCGTCGGTCTTTCATGTCTGCTTGGGCTGTGTTTGTCGTACTACTGTTTTCGCAGCCGAAGTGTCACGGCGATGGTGTTTTGTTGCGGAGTTTTCGGCGCCATTATGAGTTTGGGAATGGTCTACTATTTCGGTGGCACTTGCGACGCCGTTCTCATGTCGATGCCCTCGTTGGTCTATGTGCTGGGGCTGTCCGGTGCGATTCATCTGGTGAATTACTACAAGGATGCCGTGCGCGAATTTGGCGTCGAAGGTGCGCCGGAGGCTGCCGTGCGGCACGGTTGGCTACCTTGTACGTTGGCGGCAGTGACGACCGCGCTGGGGCTGGGATCTCTGTTGATGAGTGAGATTGTGCCGATCCGGAAGTTCGGCAAGTTTTCGGCCATCGGCGTCATGTTCACGCTCGTCGTAGTACTGACACTGCTGCCGACATTTTTGGAAATGTGGCCGCTCAAGGAAAAACGGAAAAAGAAAAGTGCGGCCAACGGCGTTACGGGACAGCCGTCCGGAGGCAAGTGGTTCGATCGAATGATGGGTTCGTGCGACTGGATCATTCGTCGTCACGGACTCGTCTCCATCGGTTGTAGTGTGTTGATGGTGGCGCTGGCCATTGGCATCACCAGAATCGAGACATCGGTCCACTTGCTCAAACTTTTTGCGCCTGAAGTGGATATTATTGAGGACTATGCCTGGCTGGAAGCAAATGTCGGCAACCTGGTCCCCATGGAAGTTGTCCTGCGGGTTGATCCCGAGCGGATGCGTAAAAGCGACGAACCGCTGATGAGCGACGCCGGCCGCTTCCGGATGACCTTTCTCGAACGTATGGAAATGGTCGGCAAGATTCAAAAAAGTATCGAGCGTCTGCCCGAAGTTGGGCGGGCACTGTCGATCGTCGCTTTTGCACCACAGCTTCCCGACGAGGCGACGGGTATTGGCGCCTTTGCTGAGCGATCGGCGTTCAACGGCAGACTGCAGAATAATCGCGAGGAGTTTTTGAAGGAAGATTACTATCGCACCGCGGACGATGGCCAGGAATTGTTCCGCGTCAGCGCTCGTTTGGCGGCGCTTTCCGATGTTGACTACGGGCAATTTGTTGATGAGATCCGGGCGGTCGTGCAACCGGTGCTGTCTGCATATCAACTGCGGGACGAGATTCTGGAAAAAATTACCGCTGACGGTGAACCGTTGAGTCGCAAACGCATTTGCATCATCGGCGTCCCGCGTCTCGGCGAAGCTGGCAAGGCGGCGGACCAGACGATTTCTCCCTCGGAATTGACGGCCGAGACTCTGGTGAATTTGCTGCGAGTTGCGCGTGTGCGGGTAAAGCCTGTACATAAGGCTGCGGCCGATTACGTACCGAAAAATTTGATCGCCGCCAGCGACGAGAATAAAAAAGCGGCAAACTTTTTTGGGAGCTTCGATTTGATTTTCGTCGCGTCGGATCATCCGTCGGTTGCTCACGGTTTCATCCGCCGCCATGCACGGCGGTTGGTTGACGCACGAAGCGGGCAAGACGGCGCGACCGACGTTCAAGCAATGAAAACGGCCGGAATTTCTCCGGTTTACACGGGTGTTGTGCCTCTGGTCTACAAAGCTCAACGAACCTTGCTTTCCGGATTGGTCAGTAGCACCGGCCTCGCCTTCGCGTTGATTTGCATCGTCATGATTTTGATTCTGCGATCTCCGCTGGCTGGGCTGCTCTCGATGATTCCGAATGTGTTTCCCGTGCTCGTCATTTTCGGTGGCATGGGGTGGCTTGGTATCTACGTCGATATCGGAACTATGATGTGTGCGAGCGTTGCCATGGGGGTGGCTGTGGACGACACGGTTCACTACTTGACGTGGTTCCGCCGCGGGATTCTCAGCGGGCTCGATCGTCGGGCCGCCGTGCGATTGGCGTACGAGCGATGTGCGACCGCCATGATTCAAACGACCATTATCGGCGGACTAGGATTGGCGGTGTTTATGTTGAGCACATTCACTCCGACCCAGCGATTCGGGCTGCTGATGTTAATTCTGTTGTCCGCGGCGCTCGTCGGCGACTTGATTTTTCTTCCGGCCCTGCTCGCCGGTCCCATTGGTAGATTTTTCACGAGACGACTGCAAAAGCAGGCCGAGGTCCAGCGGGCTACAAGCCCAGAGATCCCGACGCCGCACTTTGTGCCGCAGGGCTCGCCAGCCGACGTTCGCGAACCGTCTATCCAAAACTTCGACCCGCGGGTTTAGCGCCGGCGGCTTGCCTCAACTCACGTTGCGTCTTTAAAGGGGTAACTCGCGAACAGCACCTTGCCGAGACCCAGATAAGGGTCGTCGATGTCGGCATTGAGCACTTCGCGATAGAGCCATTTTGTGACGTTGCGAGGCATTAGCAGACCCGGATTGTCCGAATCGAATTTGAGCGATCGTTCGATCATGTACCGGTGGATCGCCTCGCGGCGGATCGACTCGTTGATCGCGGTGTCCTTCGCCAGTATATCCCAGCGGGCGAGGTCTTCTCGCGTTTTGAAATTGGCCGCCTCGGCTCCGCCGGTCCCTTTGATATTTCCGTCGGCCTGCGGCTCTTGCTTCGCTCCTGGCAGCAGCACGAGCTTGAGCGGATTTTCGATGCGCTTCTTGGTTTTGAACGTCATGTCACGGAATACAAGCCTCGGTTGGTGATTGGCCAGCGCCTTTGCTTGCTCGCGGTGATAGCGCGCCAACTTCGTCGCGGCCTGTGGC
>JAYGDO010000092.1:0-1642 GCA_046582885.1 Pirellulales bacterium
TGATGTTGTCGCGGAAGGTCACCTTGCTTTCCGGCTCGTTCGAGTCGATCGTCAGGTTCGAACCGACGTGCATGTCCAGGCCCGAGAGGCTGGCGCCGCCCATGTCCCCCAGATCGATCGTGCCGTCGCCCGTGACGACGATGGTATTGTCCAGTGTCACCGCCCCGCCGCCGCCCGCGTTGGGAACCCCGTTGCCGTCGACGTACTTGTCGATCAGGTAGTCCGTGACGAGCGCCCGCTCGGCCGCGGTGAGTACCTTGTCGTAAACGATGATCTCGGCGATGTCCGCTTGGCTCTGCTCGCCGCCGCAACAGTTGCCTTCGATACCGATGGCCAGCGTGCCCGGCGTCCCGGCGACACCCGTGTTCTGGGTGTAGTCCCGGTTGACTTGTCCGTTGCCGGAAAGATAGAAGTGGGCCTGGCCGCCGCCCCGCGTCCAGACGCCGACGGTCGGCATGTTCACCGGAATATCGCCGTTGGCATTGTCGACCGAAACCCAGCCGCCGGCACCGTGCATCCGCTGGCCGCCGCCGTGCTTGTTCATCAGCCAGTTGTCGCCCGTGCCGCTCATCACCGTGCGGCCCCGCGTGCCGCCCCAGTAACGGTCGACCACGATCACGGTCGAATTGTCCCGGATCGAATCGTTGGGCATAAAGTTCGGATTGCCGCCGGCGTTGTGCACCTTCATGCCGTCGTCGCAGCATTGTTCGTTCAAATGCAGCGTCGGCGCGCCGCCCATCGACGTTTCATGCCACGCCGGCCGTCTGCCGTTGTTCTCCTGCCAGAAGTTCCAGGGGTCCTTGTTGGCGATGGTCGTCACGTCCGGACTCTTGTCCATCCACAGTCCGACCAGGTCGCCCGTCTGCGTCACCGGGATCGTCCCGGCCGTGTCCTGGAACAGCGTGCTCAGATCGGTTGAATCCCACCAGCCTTCCAGCTTGTCCACCACCGGCAGCGACGCTCCGCCGCCGCCGCCGTCATCTTCGACCGCAAAGGTCAGCGTACCGCCGTCCAGGACGATATCCGCCGCGCCGAGGGCCGAACTTTCTTCACCGACCGTGCCGATCAGCGTGGCGTCATCGCCGACTTCAAAACTGGAAACGCTGGTCAGCCTGTTGGCCGGATTGGTGACGTTCAGCGTCCCCGACGTGCCGTTGAGCGTGGCCACGTCGACAACCGCCACCGCCGGACTGAACTCCGCGGAAATCGTGTTGCTGGAGTTGCCGTTGGTCGTGTTGAGCTGGACGCTCAGCGCGTTGAGCGTGCCGGTGACCGCTTTGCCACCGGTGCCTAACTGCACGCCGTGCACGCCGTCCCGCAGCAGTTGGAAATTATTGTTGAAGTTGGCCTGGGCGCCCTGGGCCAGCGAAATCTCGCCCGAGTGCCCGCCGCCGCCCTGGTAGTACATGGCGTTCAGTTTTAGGATGTCGCCCGCTTCGACCTCAAACACGCCCAGCGTTTGATTGTGGCCGGTTCCGCCGGAGAAACCCATGACAAAGTCCGCGCCGACGCCGCCGCCGCCGCCGCCGCCAGCGATGCCCCATTTGCCGGAGAGATAGGCTTCCACCGCCTCGCGTTCTTCGTTGCTCAAAACCCGGTCGTAGGCGATCACTTCCGCGATCTCGATATCGGTCTGCGAGTG
>JAYGDO010000095.1:0-4384 GCA_046582885.1 Pirellulales bacterium
GTGAACGGTTCGAACATTTCGGACTCCTTTCCTACACGAGATACGGGCATTGATACGGGCATTAAGGTGCTGACGGAATATTACGCACCAACCGTGCCAGGAGCGAGAAATCAGCCGGATGGCGGGCAGATAACTCACAGGAAATAAATTACTTATGGAAAATTCAAGAAAACTGCGGGCTGGCCGGCCATAACACATCAACTGACATCATTTTGATGGCATCCGTATCTGCGGAGTTGCTGGCTAGGGGCCGCCCCAAACGTCAGTTTTGAAGTTGCCGCTTTTTTGTTTTTACCCGGCCTTCTGTGGATCGGATTTTCACCGAATCGCAGGGCTCGAGGACAGACGGAACCGGAGACTCGGCCCGGAAAATCACGTAACTGCGAAACTTACGTTCGAGACCGGGGCTGGGATCAGCAGCTGACAGAACAAAAAGGCAGCCTGCGCCATGGGGAATGAACGCAGGCTGCCTTCGGACCGCTTCGACAGAAGTCCTGGGGAAGGAAATTTGTTTACCGAATTTGATACTCAGTAAGGCGGGGTGCGGATCGTCACGCTACCACGGTCCGCGGACGTAGTAGACGCCGAATTGCGAAGTGTCGCTCGCCCAACGTGGGGTTGCCAGGAAGCGGCGGCCTTCACCATCAACGACTTCGCCCGGGTGTGCTCGACCGAACTGATGGCAGATGCGCGTCAACCGGCTATTGGCGACGCCCCAACCTAGGTTGTACTGCCGCTCCGCAGTCGGAGGCACGACCAAGGCAACGGGCGATCCCCATGCGGCGTGGTAATAGTTGTAATG
The DNA here is from genome assembly GCA_046582885.1 of Pirellulales bacterium. Classification (GTDB taxonomy): domain Bacteria; phylum Planctomycetota; class Planctomycetia; order Pirellulales; family UBA7805; genus JAYZEI01. The sequence goes on from JAYGDO010000095.1 coordinate 803, forward strand.
CCACGGATGGGACAGGGCGTCCTGTGGACAGGCTTCGCCCCGCCTCAACGACAGGGCTCTATTTCCGTTGTTGCAACAGTTGCACTCCTGCGCTTGGCCAACGCCGGCCAGACCAGCGGCCACGACCAGACTCGCGATAAGGTTCAAAATCAAGGATTTCATAGATACATTTACCTTTCAAATTCAGACGCTGCGCGGTCCCTAATTGCCGGCGCAATCGCGGGGGAAGGAAGCCGTCCGGAAAAAACTAAGTTAATGCCAAACGACTTTTGTTCGTGTGCAACCACCACCCGCATGTCGCCGGATATAAACCCGGTGATGCTTGTAAAGCATCTCGTGAGGCATGAGAGGTTGGTAGGTGGAGTAGGTATGTCCGACCCAGGGCGGGGTCGGCCGCGGCGAGAGGTACAATTGCGATGGGATCCCGGGATTAATTTGGCCGGGACCGATATAGTAGTTGTAAAACAGGTCGTGCTGCGACGGATGATAGCCACCATCGGCAGCGGGCGCGTTTTCAATATTGACGAGGAAAAACAACGCCGCCAAACACGCGCCGCCGAGCATCATGCGGTTTAATTTACGCGCCATGATTCTGCTCCTTGTTGAATTAAGTTCTGGGGACTTGCGAATCGAGACACGTCGCATGTCGAAGCGGTCACGTTGTGTCTCGCCGGAGGCAACTTTGATGGGTCCAGAGCCGTTTTTTTGCTGCCCTTTTTTTGTCTCGGCGGCTCGCAGTCGTACGGGTGAATCTTTATTTGTCGGATGTATAAATTCGTCGGATGGTAACAGGCCACGTTGTTAAAACCGGGTGGGAGTAACACCTTAAGACTGGTATAATCCGCAACGGCGTCAAACTTTACCAATGGGGAGAACCACGGATTGGCGGTCAAGGCGAAGCGAAAAAAGCGGCCTGTGGCACGGCCTAAACGTGCCACGACGAGTGGGGCTTCGAGTAACGGAAAGCACTCCAAAAATGGCTCGACCAAGCGCAGAAGACGGGCCACGGCTCAGTCGATGGCGGCCAGTCAGCGCGATATTTCTGTCAGTGAATTCTTCGCCAAGAACCGGCATCTGCTCGGCTTCGACAACCCGCGCAAAGCGCTGTTGACGACGATCAAGGAAGCGGTAGACAACTCGCTGGACGCCTGTGAAGAGGCTGGCATCCTGCCGGAAATCTGGGTTCACGTCAAACAGACCGCGCCAAATCGATACAAGGCCGGCATCCAGGACAACGGACCGGGAATCGTCAAAAAACAGATTCCACTCATCTTTGGAAAACTGCTTTACGGTTCGAAATTTCACCGTCTACAGATGAGTCGCGGTCAACAGGGCATCGGCATCAGTGCGGCCGGAATGTACGGCGTGATGACAACGGGCAAGCCGATCAAAATCATTTCCAAGATATCAATCCGCAAGCCGCTCCACTGTTACGAAATCAAAATCGACACCAAAAAGAACAAGCCGCAGATTCTCAACGGCAAGGGTGACGGTGTTGATATTGCGGCTGGCGACAAGGGTTTCAAATACATCGCGAAACACGGCATCGAATGGGTCACGCACTACGATCCGGAAAACGGCAAAGAGCCAAAGGAAGTTCGTAGCGGCACCCGCGTTACGATCGAACTTGAGGCGATCCACAAGCGGGGTCGTGGTAGCGTGGATGAATATCTCGAGCAAACGGCAATTGCCAACCCCCACGTGACGTTGCATTACATTGACCCGGAAGGCAACCAACGGACTTACAAGCGATCGGCCGATGAATTGCCAGCCGAGCCAAAAGAAATCAAACCTCATCCATATGGCATCGAGTTGGGCCGGCTGATCGAAATGCTCCACGACACACGGGAGACGACATTATCCGCATTTTTAACGAGCAGTTTTTCACGAGTTAGTTCGGCCGTCGCGCGTCGCATTTGCGGAGCGGCAAATGTCAGTACCCGCGCTCGGCCATCCCGGATTGGCCGGCAAGAGGCGGACTCACTGTTTCAGGCGATACAGCCCGAGAACACACGCATCAGCCCACCGGGAACGGATTGTATTTCGCCGATTGGCGAAGAACTGTTGCTGAAGGGCATGTACCACGTCGTACCTGCGGAATTCTACGTGGTCGCGACTCGCCCACCGTCGGTCTACCGCGGTAATCCGTTTCAGATCGAAGTCGCTCTGGCTTACGGTGGCGCTTCGACCGCGCAGCGGATTTCACTGGAACAACTTGCCGAGTTGATTTCGGAAACTGATTCCCGCACGCTGCGGCAGTTTTTAACGGTGACATTTCAAGGCCTCGGCCCGGAGTCGGCAGACAAAATCATCTCCGAAGCAAACATGACGCGGCGACAGTCACCTTCTAAACTAAAACCGAAGGAAATCGAGCGACTGCACGGAGCGATGCAAAATGTCAGCCTCGACAGCGGGCAGTCAATGACGGTGATGCGATATGCGAACAGGGTGCCGCTTCAATTCAAACCGGGCGACTGCGCAATTACTAAAACCGTAATGTCAACCAATTGGCGCAGCTACGGCTTGTCGCAATCGCGCGGCTCAATGCCATCGGGCCCGGTGACCATAATGGTTCATGTTGCCAGCGTTTGGGTCCCGTTCACCAGTGAATCCAAAGAAGCAGTGGCCGAGTATCCCGAAATTCAAAAGGAGCTGCGACTCGCGCTGCAAGCAGTCGGCCGCAAGCTCGGCATGTTTTTGCGGCGCCGCACGCGAGTCAAGAAGGAATCGGATCGTCGGAACGTGTTCCTACGGTACTTGCGCGAAGTAGCGATCGCAGTCAGCAAGATCAATAAGGTCGATCGTGACCAACTTTACGAGAAGCTCCTCCGCGTAGCGAAACGAAAAACGTCCGAAGCCGACGTGCGGCTCGATAAACACGGTCGTCCTCTCGATGAAGAGGAAGCTGAATTCGGTGACAATGTGTTGATTGTCGACTTGGAAGAGGCCGCACAAAGATTGGTCAACGGCAGCAATGGTGAGAATTCAGAACAAACGGAAGACTAGTCAAATATGGCCAAGAAAAAAGTCAAACGCAAAATCGTCAGGCGTGCAGCGCCGAAAAAAAATGGCGCGAAAACAAGATTGACCGTGCGCGACAAAAAGACGCTCGGCAGTATCACCGGACTTGCGGACAGTGTCGTTACGGCGGCGAACCGCCGCCGAGATCCGGCCGTCGATATTCCCAGCCGCACGCTATCAAATGTGCGATTCAGCCCGCGTAAGAAGATCATCGAACTGGGCAATGGCAAGACCCGCCGCGAGTTGTTTAATCTATCGCAAGCCAAAAGCTACATGCAGACCTTGCTCGTCGGCAGTGGCTGCAAACAACTGATCGACGAAAGTAAGACGACCAGTATTCGAGGACTTTACTACCTGCTCAAACACACGATTGAAGGCACTAAAGAAGAAACGTTCGACGGACAATCCGACTGCGATCCAATCATCGAAGACGTCGAAGTGGCGCTGAACGCTCTCCGCGAAGAACTACATGTTTATGCCAGTAACCGGGGTGGTATGGTCGGCAACATCACGTTGACCGACAGCGGCGACGAAATCGACTGCTCACGTATGGGTTCGGGC
>JAYGDO010000201.1:0-1625 GCA_046582885.1 Pirellulales bacterium
ATTTCGGCGGGAAGGGTGTCGATATGCAGATCCAGAAACACGGCTGTGAATCCCTCTTGGGGCACTTCGCCCAGTGCGGCCGCCGGATCTTTCGGATCGAAGGGCAAGTCCTGCGGCTTGGTCCACGGCACGGCTTTTTCCGGCCCGGCCTCGACTAGTAAAATGGTTGTATACTGGCCGTCCTTAATGTCATCAAACGGCAGCGCCGCGGTGGCGGTCGGGAAGAGCGAACCTTCGCCGGTAAAGACCATAAACCGTGTCCGGCCGTCGGGATCGTCCCCGTAGAAACGCGGCATTTTCTTTAACAGTTTAAGGTTGTTCGGGCTGTCCCACGGTTCGTCCAACCGGTACTCGTCGTAGAGGTCTTTATGCTCGAGGTGCGGCAACGCGCGAACCCGCCAGCTTACGGGCGGGCCGCCTTCCTTCGCTGGCGCGGCGGCCGGAATCAGCTTTTGTGTTCCTGATTCTTGTCTTGCATCAAAGAAAGCCCACGCCAGCTCGTGTGCCATGTTCTGCCGCTTATGCAACGCGGCTGTCGCTTGGGCGGAGGCCATCAATTCCTTGACGATACCCGGCAGTTGGTTCCAACTCGCCGGCTGCTTGACGGTCAGCGAGACCCGATCGCCCTCCACGCCGGTCGCCACGCCGGCCACCAACTCGGAGACGATCTTGATCGCTCCCGGCGGGACGTCGGGCTCCAGTTCGGCGGCAATTTGTTCGCGATTGTCGGCGAACGCCGCCTGCCCGAGTTGAACAAGCAGTTTGATCCCCGCGTGCAGCTGTTTGGCCGCGTCCCCGTCCGGTGAATCGATGGCGAGCTGCACGAGGTAGGGGCCGTTGAGGTCGGCCGTGATGACGGCAGAATCGATGAACTTCCGCAGATTCAGCGCCAGGTTGGCTTGTTGCGGAATCCCCCGCAGCGCGTCCGGCGGAAGCTGATCCAGAAATTCATTGAGCGGTCCCATGACGCCGAACGCGACAAAGTCGTGGTTTAGATCGACGTTCCCGGCCAGCTCGGCAAGTGGGCCACTCGGCCCTTTGACCTCCAGGATTTTTTTCACAGCGGGCTCCGGTCCCAACACCATCGTCCGCCTACTCGGAAAATAAAATACTTCACGGTCGGGGGCTACCGTCTCGCCGTCGAAGCCGTCCGGTTCCTCGAACTCAAGGGGCTCCCCCGCTTCTTCCGGCGGAAGACCGGGTTCGACCGTGGTGCCGACGCCGGCTTCCGTGTTCTGCAGTGCGGCATTGCCTGCGGCCGAGACCGCCGGCTCGTCGTCACAGTCCGGTTCGAAGCCGGCCGGTTCCTCCTCCGGCGCCACGGGATCGTGTTCGTCAAAATTCGGCCAATTCTGGCGGAAGTATTCTTTGCCGGCGTGCTTTACGGCTTTCAGCGGCGGCAGTTCTTTGCGAATATTCGCCAGTACCTCCGGCGTCGCAAAGGTGAAAGCGAACAACACACTCGATGAGCCGAAGCCGAAGGGCGGCCGGGGCCCGCTGACCAATACGATGACTCGTTCCAGATCGCTAACCGCGAACGGCATGTTCTCATCAACTGTCGTCTTGAGGAACTCTTCAACGTTGACTTCCTGTCCTAGGGGTGACTGCGTCATCCGCCGCGGGTG
>JAYGDO010000327.1:0-2985 GCA_046582885.1 Pirellulales bacterium
AGTGCCCCGGGCGGTTCGCAATTAAGGAATTACACCCCATTTTGGAATCCAAACCGTAACGGATGTAACATTCGCTGTTGCTGACAGCCACAACTCATTAGACTGTTGGTGGGCCTGGACGGTCGGTCAAATGCGGATCCCACCGGTCCTGGAGGAGGCTTCCTCGGCGGAACTGGCGACGGATGTCGGATCCGGATAGATGGTGTGGTTTGTGCCGTGACCATTAAGCGAGTACGCCCGTCGAAACTTGACGCAATACTCCAGCGAGTAAGATAAATTAGTGGATCGTTGAGAGAGGTAGAACCATGTTCGAATCTCGTGAAACGCGGGTCGGCCACCTGGTGCGGTGGTTGCTGTTGGCTACTGCGGTCGTTTCGCTGAGTTATTCGGTCGTTTTGGCTCAGGAAGTTGAAAAGAAGTCTTCAGCCGCAGCCAGACGCCAATTCAGTTCGGCGGCCGAACTTCAAAACGAGAAACTGTTCGATTTGGCCGCCAAAGAGTGGGTGGAGTTCATCGGCAAGCATCCCGACGACCCGCTCGCCGGCCAAGCGCGGCACTATCAGGGCGTCTGCCTGATTCAATTGAAAAAGTACGGCGAAGCGGTCAACGTGTTGGCGGCTCTGATCAAGGCCGATCCCAAATTTAAGCTCCGCGACGAGAGTCTCCTGAACTTGGGTTCGGCGCAATACAGCCTGGCCTCCGCGGCCAACGACAAGGAGATATTTGGCCGGGCGGCGGTGGTCTACGCTCAGCTGACCAAGGAATATCCAAAAAGTAAATTTATGCCGACGGCACTGTTCTATTTGGGCGAATGCTATTACGCCGTGGGCGATCAGGAAAAGGCTGCGGTCGCCTACTCCAGGCATGTCACGGAATTTCCTAAAGACGCGTTGCGGGGCGAGGCACTGTATGCGCTGGGCGTCACGCAACTGACGCTCAAACAGGCGGCAGCGGCGGAAGCGACATTTGATACCTTTCTCAAGGAATTGCCGGAAAGCCCGTTGGCGAAGCTGATGACCATGCATAAGGCGGACGCGCTGTTCGATCAGGGCAAGTACGCTGATGCGCAACCGCTGTACGCGGCGACCGCGGCAGACAAAAGCTTCGCGCAGGCCGACCGTTCGACGCTGCAGCAGGGCCATTGCTTGTCGAATTTAAAGAGATATGTCGAGGCGGCCGTGATGTTCGCGTCGCTGACCACGGATTTCCCGCAATCGGTTCATGTCGCGGAAGCGACGTTGGCCGGAGGCAGATGTTATCACCTTGCGGGCGACAACAAAGCGGCCGTTGAGTGGCTGGCCAAAGTCCAGGGTGGCGATGCGCCGAACGCAGCGCATTATCTTGCACGGGCAAATCTGGCGATCGGTAAACCCGCGGAAGCGTTGGCGGCGGTCGAAAAAGTTCTGCCCAACGCGGCAAACCACCCGCTTTACGTCGATCTGTTGATGGACCAGGCCGACGCAGTACATGAAATTCCCGAACGGCGTAAAGGAGCGGTCGCGCTGTACGCCGCGATTGCCGCGAATCATGCGGACAGTTCCCAAGCGCCGACGGCGTTGTACTTCGCCGCCTGGGCGGCTTCCGACATCGGCGATCCGGAAGAAGCGCTGGTGCATGTCAAAACCTATCTGCAAAAGCATGGCGATCACAAACTTGCGTCCGCCGTAAAATCCGTTGCCGGCAATAGTTATCTGAAAACCAAGGCCTACGACAGCGCTGAAGCAGCCTTTCGCGAACTGCTGCAGAAGTTTCCCCAGGACGGCGATTCCCAGCGGTGGAAACTGCTGCTCGGTTGGTCGCTGTATCATCAGAAAAAATATGAAGACACGGTGGCCGCACTGGAGCCCTTTGTCGATGTGGCCGAGGTTCCGGCCATTAAATCGGAAGCGGTATTTCTGGTGGGCAGCAGCCACTTTGCGTTGAAGGAATACCCCAAAGCTCGTGATGCATTAAAGCTGTCGTACGATACAAGTCCAAAGAGCGGAAATGCAGCAAATGCGCTTTTGACACTTGCCCGTTCGCAACGGCTGCTCGATGATCTGACAACCGCTCAGGCCACCGTTCGCCAGTTGATTGCCGAGTTCCCGGGGAGCAAACTTCAGGATCGCGCGCACTATCACCTTGCCGAATTTCTATATACGGAAGGCGATTTCAAAGAGGCGGCCGCGACCTACAGCGTGCTCCTCGAAAAGTGGCCCGAAAGTCCGCGGATTCCGGCGGCACTCTATTGGCTCGGCTGGAGCCAATCGACGCAGGATCAAAACGCCGAGGCTATCAAATCGTTCACCCGACTGATCACAAACTATCCGAAAGACAAACTGGTCGCGGACGGGCGGTTTGCGAGAGGAAAGGCGTATCGGCAGGATGGCAAGCACGCCGAGGCGGTCAAGGATTTAGAAGCATATCTGGCGACGAATCCGGCCCAGAAGGACAAGTCGGCGGCGCTACTCGAAACGGGCCTTGCGCAGATGGACCTGGACGACAACGCCGGCGCGATTGAGTCGCTGCAAGCGATTGTTGACGGCGATGCCGGTTTCGCCTCCATGGACAAAGTTAAGTACAACCTGGCGTGGGCGTTTAAGGGAGAAGATAAGCAGGACGAGGCCGTAAAAGTGTTTGCGGCGCTGGCGGCCGATCACCCCGATAGTTCATTCGCTGGCGAAGGACACTATCACGTCGGTCAAAAGCACTACGACGACAAGAAGTACGCCGAAGCCGCCGCCGCCTACGCCAAAGCGAGGGCGAAGGCGACGACTGCGGGCACCGACAAGATTGCCGAAATCGCGGCCCACAAACTCGGCTGGTCTCTCTACCATCAGGCCGCATACAAGAAGGCGCACGACGCGTTTGCCGAGCACATCAAGTCATTTGATAAAGGCCAGCACGTGGCCGAGGGCAATTTCATGATTGCCGAATGTCTGTTCAAACAAGAGCAATTCAAACCGGCACTGGCCGCTTATCAAGCGATCACGGCCAGTCCGCCGA
>JAYGDO010000389.1:0-44677 GCA_046582885.1 Pirellulales bacterium
TTCGACCGAAACCGTGGCGGTTGCGGCCGACGAGCGGGTGCTGGAAAGGGCGCTGCGGATCGACGACGAGGAGATCGAACTGCTCGAAGGACGCGGCGACGATGAAGCGGTGGCCGACGAACTGTTCGCCGAACTGTTCGACGACGACGAGCAACAAAATCCAGAATCCTAAAACAGAGCCCGCAGGCTCCGGACAAAACAAGGCCCGACGCGGCACCGACCGCGGCGGGCCTTTTTCTTTTGCCAGACCGGGGGAAAAGCGGTGTTCGTCGGGAACAGAAGCCGCTGCAGGCAGACGGCTAACCCGGCCATTCCGCACGTCCGGTAACATCGGTTTACTCCGCACGGATTTCACAGCGCGACCGGAAAACTTGGTGTATTCTTTTCACCACAATGCCTAATTACCGGCAAACTCGTGGCTTGCTGCATGCTGCGACCTAGATTTGACGGAAGGACTCTATCACCACGGGAATTGAGAGAGGCTCATTGTGTCGGTAACGCAACACGCGCACAGCGAAATTGCATCGGTGCTGCAGTTGTCCCAGCCGGGTCGGGCTGCGCAGCTGGAGCAGTTGTTAGGTCAGCCAGTGTGCCGCAAGTTAGGAATTTATGATCTGCCGGACGAATTTTTGCTTTCCGTGGTCGTGCCGGTATTTAACGAGGTCGAGACGATCGCCGGTGTGGTCGATCGCATTCGAGCGACCGATCTGCCGTGCGAAATCGTGATTGTCGACGACGGCAGCACGGACGGCACGCGGAAGGTGTTGGAGGAATGGGGCGAGCAGCCGGATTTGAACATCATTTTTCACGAGCAGAACCGGGGGAAGGGCGCGGCGCTGCGGACGGGGTTCGAACACGTTTCCGGCGACGCGGTCATCATTCAGGATGCGGATTTGGAATACGACCCGGCCGAATACCGAATACTGTTGCAGCCGCTGGTCGAAGGCCGGGCGGATGTCGTTTTTGGCAGCCGGTTCGCCGGCGGCAGCCAGCGGGTGCTTTATTTTTGGCACTATGTCGGCAATCGGTTTTTGACCTTCCTGTCGAATTGCTTCACAAATATCAACCTGACGGACATGGAGACCTGCTACAAGGTCTTTCGCCGCAATGTGGTCAAGCAGATTGCGCCGACGCTACGAGAAACTCGATTCGGCATCGAACCGGAAATGACCGCGAAGGTGGCCAGTATTCCCGGTGTGCGAATCTATGAATGTCCGATTTCATACAGCGGACGCACCTACGCCGAGGGCAAGAAGATTACCTGGCGTGACGGATTTTGGGCGTTTTGGTGCATCATCCGTTATCGAAAAGGATTGCGCTAATTCGCGCCGCTACGCACTACGGGAGCAGGGAGAAGTGGAGCAAACAGATCACCCTGAATTTAGTTGGCGATCGTTACTGATAGCGGTTGGCCTAACGGTCTGCGTAATCGTCTGCGTTCTGTGGTCCGCGGGCCTGACCCTGATCATGCTGCAGTGGGATTCGCTGCGCGACTTTGTCCAGGAGTATGTTTCCGTTCAAAACTATTATGCCGGGCGGCCCATTTACACGCCGTTGCGGGAAGTCCTTCCCGGCAACCTCCACGAGAATCTGCCGATTGAGCACAACGCGCACCCGCCGGTGGCGGTGCTGATTTCCCTGCCGCTCGGTGTATTCAGCTTTTACCGGGCTTACCTGGTGTGGAATATCGTGTCGCTGGCCGCTCTGGGAATGAGCATGCGGTTAATCATGCGCCGCGACGGGCTGGGGTTTTCGGGAATCGCGCTGTTGCCCGTGCTGGCGTTGCTCGTAACCAGCAATGCACTGGCCCACCAGCTGTTTCAAGGCCAGTTGAACCTGGCGCTGTTGTTGTTGATCACAATCGGTTGGGCGGCGGCCCGCAGCGGACGGTTAAAGCTCAGCGGCGCCAGTATCGGACTGGCCGCCGCACTGAAACTGTTTCCCGCATTCCTGCTGTTATACTTCGCAGTCCGCCGGCAGTGGCGGGTGGTGTTTACCGCGGCGGTCACGTTTGCGGCGGCCAACCTGATGGCCGGTTTGGTCTTTGGCTGGAGGTGCTTTCACACCTACGTGGTCGAAGTGATGCCTAATGTCGGCACTTTTCGCGACACCTGGCCCAACGCCTCGCTGATGGGACTGTGGTGCAAACTGTTCGACGCGCCGAGTGGGCATGTCGAGCCGCTTTGGCAAAATCCGCTCTGCGCTCAGCTGGCTTATTTCGCCTCGAGTGCGGTTGTGGTCGCACTGGTGGCCTGGAAAATGCGCCAGGCTGAAGGCCGCAGGCAGGCCGATGTTGCCTTTGCCCTCTGCACGATCGGGATGCTGTTAGTCTCGCCGGTGGTTTGGGACCACTACTTTCTGCTGCTGATCCTGCCGCTGGCAATTTTGTGGAAGGCGGTCGGCCCGTCGTTTAGAAAACGGGCGGTCATTTTGTCAGCCATTTGCGTGCTGTTCACGATTCAGCCGCGCTGGGTTTGGGATGCGGTGATCCCCGGGGATGGTGAAGGCATCAGCGGTATCGGAAAAGTTTCGTCGGTCGCACTGCCGATCCATACGTTGACCGTCATTTCCATGCAGTTGTATATGGTGCTGGCACTGTTTGTGCTCGCCTACCTACAAGTCAAAAGGATCGTCATCAAGGACGCCGATCGATCAATCGGTGCCGAGGATGCGACTCCGGCACAAGCTGAATCACCGGTCGAATCACGCGAACCGATCGTACTGCTGGGAGGCGAAGGCGGATTACTGGATTCGCCGTCCCAACCCGCGCCGTCGTGCGAATGATCACGATAGTTAATATCAAGTTGGATATGGAATGTAAAACAAACTTAACGGTCTTTTGGACTGGAAGTGCGTTGGCCTCAAATTAGCATGGAAATTGGGTAGGCAAAAAGCGGAGTCGGCCCGTCTGCGGCGGATTCCGATATTGTTCATGAGCGGAATTGTGTAGGAGGACGGAGAAATTTTTGGAAGCGAGTCGTTAATCACCAGCACGGCGCTGAACCACGATGTTAACGCCAAACTCGCCGTCGGCGCGGGCGAGGTGGCAGTTTCCATCATCGTGCCGACGTACGGCGAGGCCGAGAATCTGCCGGTTCTCATCCCGCGTGTGGCGGAGGTTCTGCGCGAAGCGGGCATTGCTGCGGAGATTTTGATCGTCGACGACAACAGCCCGGACGATACCGAACAGGTCTGCCGTCAACTTGCGGGCGACTATCCCGTGCAACTGCTGATCCGCCGCGACGAACGCGGACTTTCCAGCGCGGTGTTGCACGGCATGCGACACGCCAGGGGCGGGGTGCTGTTGGTCATGGATGCCGATTTGTCACATCCGCCGGAGAAGATTCCCGAAATGGTCGCGACGCTGCAGCGGGAGGACACCGATTTTGTGATCGGCAGCCGCTACGTCAAAGGCGGCGCGACCGATGGCGATTGGGGCTTTTTTAGGTGGTTGAATTCGAAGGCCGCGACATGGCTGGCCATGCCGCTGACCCGCGCCCGAGATCCCATGGCGGGGTTTTTCGCGGTTCGCAAGAGTGCGGTGGACTCGGCCGAAGAACTCGATCCGATCGGCTACAAGATCGGGCTGGAATTGCTGGTCAAATGCCGCTGCCGCGCCGTCCGCGAAGTGCCCATTCAGTTCAGCGACCGGCTGCACGGTGAAAGTAAACTGACGCTGAAAGAACAAATCAACTACCTGCGCCATTTAAAGCGGCTCTACGAATTCAAACTGGGCCGGCTGGCGCGGCCGTTAAAGTTCTGCATGGTCGGCAGCACCGGCCAGGCCGTAGATCTGTCAGCCTTTGCGCTGCTGTTGGCCGTTGCGCCGCTCAGCATCGCCCGGGCGCTGGCGATTTGGGTAGCGATGACCTGGAATTTTTGGTTGAACCGTAGTTTCACATTTGGCGGCTACAAGCTTAGACCGATTTGGCAGCAGTACGTCTTATTTTGCCTGTCCTGTTTAATGGGCGCCGTCGTAAATTGGTCGATTTCGGTCGGCTTGTGTGCGGCATTTGACTTTTTTGCCCAGTGGAAGATTCTCGCGGCCATCACCGGCGTCTTGGCCGGGACCGCGTTTAATTACCTGTTAAGCTCGCGCATTGTTTTTCGGCGTGCGGCCTAGACCGAACCGTTTCAATTTAACGTTTTGTTTTTTCTCGTTTGCACCGGAGGCAATCGATTCGTGACCCCGGCAGTTTGCCGCGGTTTGGCGACTGGACGCGCCACACTTGATGGGAGGCGATTATGTCACAACCGATTACGACCGATCTTTCCACAGTTGCCTACGGCGATGTGGCCATTCCGAAATCCAAGATTGAACTGTCCGTCGTTATGCCTTGCCTGAACGAGGCGGAAACGTTGGACACCTGCATCAGCAAAGCCCAGCGGGCGATGCAAGAAAGCAACATCGTCGGCGAAGTAGTGATTGCCGACAACGGCAGCACGGACGGTTCGCAGGAAATCGCCAAGCGGCTCGGGGCCCGAGTTGTCGATGTCCAGGAGAAGGGTTACGGCAGTGCGCTAAAGGGCGGAATTGCCGCCGCCCGCGGTCGCTACGTGATCATGGGTGACGCGGACGACAGTTACGATTTCCTGGACATTCCGCGATTCCTCGATCAGCTCCGCGGCGGCCACGACCTGGTGATGGGCAATCGATTCAAAGGCGGCATCATGCCCGGCGCGATGCCGTGGAAGCATCGTTGGATTGGAAACCCCGTGCTGACGACGATTGGCCGGTTGTTTTTCCGCTGCCCGTCGGGCGATTTCCATTGCGGCCTGCGCGGATTCAGTAAATCGGCCTACGAGCGGATGAGACTTTGTACATCGGGAATGGAATTTGCGAGTGAAATGGTCATCAAGAGCACATTGATGGGGTTGAAGATTGCCGAAATCCCGACGGTGCTGCATCCTGATGGCCGCACGCGAGCACCACATTTACGGAGTTGGCGCGACGGCTGGCGGCATTTGCGGTTTATGTTGTTGTTCAGCCCCCGCTGGCTGTTTTTGATTCCCGGAGCGTTCCTGTTTCTGCTCGGCGCGATCGTGTTCGCCTTGCTGCTGGGGGGACCGCGGTATATCGGATCGATTGGTTTCGACATTCATACGATGCACGTCGCCGGGTTTGCCTCTCTGCTGGGTTACCAACTTATCGTGTTTGCGATCTTTACAAAGATATTTGCCGTCACCGAAGGGCTGCATCCGCCAAACGCATTGTTAGAGCGGCTCTATCGGTATTGCACGCTAGAAGTGGGAGTTGTCTGCGGTGCCGTCACGACGCTGATCGGTTTGGGAATTCTGACCGCCGCGGCGTGGAGCTGGCGTTCGGTCGGGTTTGGCGGCTTGGATCCAATGCTGACGATGCGACAGGTCATCCCCGCAGTGTTGTTGATGACATTGGGCACCGAGACCATCTTTGTCAGCTTCTTTCTCAGCGTGCTTGGTATCAGAACAGGCAACCGGGGTTCGTAAATGACTGCTTCGTCGATCAGTCCGATTTCGAGTACGCTGGCGACAGGCGGGCCGTCGCTGACGTACGTCACCGAATCACTGACGTGCTGCGACGACGTGTGGGAAGATGCCTATCGCCGCTTTGAATCGGCGGAAGAGGAAATTGACAAGTTCACCAAGCGATTGAATAAACTCGGCGCGACGGATTGGCTCCGCGAGGCGGAGATCGTCGAAATCTTCTGCGGCCGCGCGAACGGTTTGGTCGCGCTGGAGCGATTAGGATTCCAGAATCTTGAAGGCGTCGATCTTTCGGACACGCTGTTGCAGCAATACCAGGGCCCGGCGCAGTTGTATGTTTGCGATTGTCGAGAGTTGCATTTCGAAGACAACTCGAAAGACTTTGTGATCGTTCAGGGCGGCCTGCATCATTTGGAAGCGGTGCCGGGCGATTTAGAGCGGACAGTTTGCCAGGTGCGGAGGGTGCTGCGGCCCGGCGGCCGAATGGTTGTCGTGGAACCGTGGATGACACCTTTTTTGCGATGCGCACATTTTGTTGGCCGCCAACGGTTGCTGCAAAAAATGTGGGGCAAGATTGAGGCCTTCTGGCGGATGATCGAAATCGAGGGCGACGTCTATTTAAATTGGCTGGGGCAACCCAAAAATATCCTGAGCATATTCGCCCGCCACTTTGCAACCGAGATCCGCCGAGAGAAGTGGGGAAAGCTAATGTATGTGGGCCGGAAACCTGTTGAATAAGCGATGAGCATTACCGAGCGAGTTCACGAATCGATTGTCTTTGACCGCCGCATTCGCGTGTTGGCGCGGCATCTCTCTCAAGTGATTCCGCAGCATGTATCGGTACTCGACGTTGGCTGTGGCGACGGCCTACTGGCCCGTTCCATCGGACAGCTGCGACCGGATTTGGCCTTTCGAGGTATTGAAGTTCTGTTGCGGCCGGAAACACACATTGAAGTGGACCAATTTGACGGCTCGACGATTCCATTTTCTGAAAACAGTTTCGACGTCGTCATGATGGTGGACGTCCTGCACCACACCGACGATCCGTGTGTATTGCTGCGCGAGGCAGCGCGGGTGGCCACCCAGTCGATCGTATTGAAGGACCACATACTGACCGGCTGGATGGGCGGGCCCACGTTGCGGTTTATGGATCGGGTTGGAAACGCGCGACACGGTGTGGCGCTGCCGTTTAATTACTGGCGCCCGGATCAATGGACGGCCGCGTTTGAACGACTGGGACTGGAAGTTGAAGCGTGGAAAGAACGGTTGAGGCTGTACTGGTGGCCGGCCAGTGTGCTGTTTGACCGCAGACTGCACTTTGTCGCAAAACTGGTCAACGACGGCCGTGAAAGCGAACGCGTTGGCGAAGACACAGATAACGACCGGCAAGTCGATCCGGTCGTGCTGCCCGGGGCGGACGATCCTTGCGGCGTAGTTTGTCCGGGGGCTGCACCGACCGTCACACGGTCAATCGGCATTTGAGGCGGTCGGCGTTTGAGGCGAAAAATTGAATCAAACAAATATAGGAGCTCTATCGATGAAGAATTGCACTGGAATTGAATTTGGAAAGCTCTTTGGAATAACTGTGATCGTATGCCTGGTTATCGCGCTCGGCGTGGATGACACCAAAGAAGCGAGCGCCGCGGACGCTCAATCGCCGCCGGTGGCCGCAGACAAAGATGCCGGGCGGGGCGGGGCGGCGGAACGAGATGCGGTCAAAGCCAAGGCCGCAAATATCGATATCCTGCAGCCTAAGTTTGTTCTGCCGGTGTTTAAGGGTAAATCGAAGATTATCCGGACCAAAGAACCGATTATTCGC
Organism: Pirellulales bacterium; assembly: GCA_046582885.1. GTDB lineage: Bacteria > Planctomycetota > Planctomycetia > Pirellulales > UBA7805 > JAYZEI01. Next base: position 7,286 of record JAYGDO010000389.1, read on the forward strand.
GTTTCGGTCGGCAGCGAGAAGATCGCGGATGTTACCCCGTTTAGGCGTAACGAAGTAGGCGTTTCCGGAATCGCGGCAGGCACGACCACCCTGACCCTGTGGCTTGGCGATAAAGAGAACACGAAGGTGCTCCACATGCTGGTCCGTGTCGAAGAAAAAAAGGCGGACGACGGAAAGTAAGGGGGCGCCGACGGACCGCTGTCGGCGTTGCCGTTCGTCAACGCATGTCGCATTGCGGCATCAGGCCGCCGATTCTCGCCGCGAATTGCGCCGGTGGTAGCTGTTACTACTGCTGTGCGCGGACGAAAGGGCGAGCCGCCCGCACAATCACTGCGACCCACCGCCGGCGGCGGATGATGCGCATCGCTTGACCTAAACTTGTGGGACGTGCCGTATCGCCGATTTTGATGACGGATCATCGGCAGGCGGGCGAGGTTTTGTTCGTCCGTGGCGGCACTGGTTTTGCAGTTTCCAGCAGGTGGCTCGCATTTTTCGTCGAATTGCTGAAGGCAAAGGTCGAATCTCCATGAAAACCGTGATTCTCTGTGGCGGTATAGGCACCCGCTTGGCCGAAGAGACGGAGGTTAAGCCCAAGCCGATGGTCGAAATTGGCGGGAGACCGATCCTCTGGCACATCATGAAAAACTATGCGCACCACAGCTACGACGAGTTCGTCATTGCACTGGGGTATAAGGGGGACGTCATTAAGCGCTACTTCCTCGATTACGCCCGCCTGAACTGCAACTTCACGATTGATTTTCCATCCGGAGACTTGGTGCGCAAAAACGTTTGCGATGACAACTGGCTGACGCACCTGGTGGGCACCGGTACGGAGACGATGACGGGCGGCCGGCTAAAGCGGCTCGGCGAAACGTTGGGACAGGAGACGTTCATGATGACGTACGGGGACGGCGTCGCGGATGTCGATCTGTCGGCGCTCGTCGAATTTCACCGCAGTCACGGAAAGTTGGCAACCATCACCGCCGTTCACCCGCCATCGCGTTATGGCGAGGTGGTTTTCGAGGGCGATCAGGTCGTGGCCTTCAGTGAAAAGCCGCAGACGGGCGAAGGTTGGATCAACGGCGGGTTTTTTGTTCTTGAACCGGAGGTGATCGACTACATCGATGGCGACGAAACGATGTGGGAATTGGATCCGCTGCACCGGCTGGTCGAAGACAATCAATTAATGGTTTATCGCCACGACGGTTTTTGGCAATGCATGGATACCCTTCGCGACTGGCGGTTGCTGGAGAAGTTGTGGACCGCCGGTGATGCGCCATGGAGGGTGTGGTAATGCAGCAGCGGCTGACATCATCGTTCGCCGGTCTCCGCGTGTTGATTACGGGCCACACCGGTTTTAAGGGCTCTTGGCTCGCGCTGTGGACGCAGAGCCTGGGCGCGGAGGTCTTTGGTTACTCGTTGGGCGTACCGACGATGCCGAGCAACTACACGGCATCCAAAGTGTCGGAGATTCTGGCCGGAGAAGTCAGTGCGGACATTTGTGATCGAGATCGCGTTCGTACCGCCGTGGGGGATATCCGGCCGGATGTGGTGTTTCACCTCGCCGCCCAAACGATCGTGAAGACCAGCTACGAGTCGCCGTGCGATACGTTCGAAACCAACGTGATGGGAACGGCCTACCTGCTCGACGCGATTCGGCAGGCGGGGCGGCCTTGTTCTGTCGTTGTTGTCACGTCGGACAAGTGTTATGAGAACAGCGGCTCGGAGAATCGTTTTAGCGAACACGATCGGCTTGGCGGCCACGATCCGTACAGCGCGAGCAAAGCGGCCGCGGAGTTGGCCGTCGCTTCGTACCGCCGGTCGTTTTTCCCGGCGGGCCGCCTCGCCGAACACGGTGTCAAACTGGCCACAGTCCGCGCGGGCAACGTGATTGGCGGCGGCGATTGGGCCGATTGTCGCATACTGCCCGACGCAGCGCGAGCGCTGTCGGCGGGCCAGCCCGTTTTCGTCCGTTCCCCGAATTCCGTGCGGCCTTGGCAGCATGTTCTCGATGCGCTCGGCGGCTACCTGCTGCTCGCTGCGAACATGGTCGGCAGCGATGATCCACGCTGGTGTGACGGCTGGAATTTTGGGCCCGCCGCCGAATCCGAGATTCCAGTCAGCCAACTGATCGCACTTTTTTGCGATTCGTGGGGCGACGGCCGCTGGCAGGACTGCAGCGATTCGAATCCGCCACACGAGGCGAAAACACTTCGGTTAAGTATCGAAAAAGCAAAACTTCAACTCGCGTGGCAGCCTCAGTGGACCGTTGCCGAAGCCGTCCGGAGAACGGCCGGTTGGTATCGGCAGTTTTATACGGCGGATGGAAGCGACAGCATGCGGGCGGCGTGTTTGGCCGATATTTCGGATTACGAGAAATTGCCGAATGGCGCAGCGGTTGCCTGCCCGTCCACGTCGCTGCCAGAAAAACATCCGACCACACCCGCGCCAAGAACCAGATGACGGGCCAATGATATTCTCGGAAACACAACTCGCCGGCGGCTACTTGATCGACCTCGAACGGTGCGAAGACGAACGCGGTTTCTTCGCCCGCTCGTGGTGTGCCGACGAGTTTTCGGGGCGTGGGCTGTGCCCGCAATTTGTACAGTGCAACATTTCGTTCAATCCGCAGCCGGGGACTTTGCGCGGCCTGCATTACCAGGCCGACCCGCACGCGGAAGTCAAGCTTGTTCGCTGCACACGGGGATCGATCCACGACGTGATTGTCGATCTCCGCGCAGACTCGCCGACGTTCATGCGGCATGAGGGATTCACACTTTCGGCGGCGAGCCGCCAGGCGCTGTACGTGCCAAAGGGTTTTGCCCATGGCTTTTTAACGCTCGAAGCGGATACCGAGGTGTTCTACCAGGTCTCGACCTCCTATCAACCGGCCAGCGAGCGCGGCGTGCGGTGGAACGACGAGGTATTTTCGATTGATTGGCCCGCGCCCATTTTGTTGGTTTCAGAAAAAGACAGCCAGTTTCCGAGTTTCAATTCATGCAGCGTGTCCTCTTAACAGGTGCCGCCGGATTTGTCGGCCGCCATTGTCTCGCGCCACTGTTGGCGCGCGGTTACGAAGTGCACGCAGTGTCGTCCAGCGGGCGGCAGCTGCCGGTGGCGGACGTGATCTGGCATACGGCCGATTTGTTGGAAAACGCGGAGGCCGAGCGGATCATCGATGTGGTTCAGCCCTCCCATTTGCTGCATTTGGCCTGGGACACGACGCCGGAGACTTACCGGACATCGAGCGAAAATTTGTCTTGGGTCGGAGCGAGCCTGCGGCTGTTGCGCGCGTTCCACGAAAGGGGCGGCGAGCGGGCGGTGTTCGTCGGCAGTTGCTACGAATACGGCTGGAGTCATGAAACTTACCACGAATCCTCCACGCCTCTGAATCCAGCGACGTTGTACGGCGCCTGTAAAGCCTCGCTGTTTTCAGTTTTTGATCGTTATGTGCAACAACACACGCTCAGCGCCGCCTGGGGCAGGTTCTTTTTTCTGTACGGACCGCATGCGCCGATGGAAAAGATGCCGGGTCTGGTTATCTCAGCCGTCGAGCGGGGCCAGTCCGTCAAGTGTTCGCACGGCGACCAGGTACGGGATTTCATGTTTATTGTCGATGCCGCCGACGCGTTGGCGGCGCTGCTCGACAGCGATACGCAGGGCCCCGTCAACGTCGCCAGCGGACAGGGCTTGCGATTGAGAGACCTGATTCTGGCCGTTGTCGATTACTGCGGCGGCCGTGAACTCGTCGAATTTGGCGCCGTGCCCGCCGCCGCCAACGAACCGCCGACGCTGGTCGCCGATGTGCAAAGGCTCAGAGAAGAGGTTCGCTGGAACACGTCGTACGATTTGTCGAGTGGAGTGCGGGAAACCGTCGAATGGTGGAGGGGCCATGCAGGTCAACTTGCCAAAAACTGAATCGTGCCGAGTTTGCGGCTCGCACGAGATCTTTAAACTGCTGGACCGCGGTTCGGTGCCGGTCAATCAGCACCGCCTGATGGCGTCCCCCGACGGTGCGCGACAAATGAACCGTGGAAGACTACATATGCGGGTCTGTCAAAGTTGCGGATTTGTTTTTAATGGGGCATTTGACCGGGATTTGATCTATTACGGCCGCGAATATGACAACACGCAAGCCCACTCAGAATCATTCGAGGCCTACGCGGAAGAATTGGTCGATTTGCTGGTGAATGCCAAGGGCGTGCAAAATTGCCGCATCGTCGAAGTGGGGTGTGGAAAAGGGCACTTCCTGCGACGGCTGGTTGCCCGTCATCCGGCCAATTTCGGCGACGGCTACGATCCAAGTTATCAGGGCGAGTTAACGGACGCGGCCGGCCGGCTGAATTTCCACAAGTCGCTGTTCGACCCGCGGAGCGTAGACGCCGCTCCGGACGTTGTGATATGTCGACATGTGATCGAGCACATCGAACAGCCGTTGCAACTATTGCGGGATGTGCGCGAAGCGCTGGGCGAAGCCTCGCCGGCAAAAGTGTTTTTTGAAACCCCCTGTATTGAATGGATTTTGCGCGAAAACGTGATCTGGGATTTCTTTTACGAGCATTGCTCGCTGTTCAGCGCCGAATCGTTGTCCACGGCGTTTCGAGCCGCGGGATTCCAGGTCGAATCGGTCGATCATGTATTTGGCGGCCAGTACCTGTGGCTGGAGGCAACTCCGACGCAACCGCAGCCGCATGGCGGCACCGACAGCGGGACCGCCGCACTCGCGGCGGAGTATGCCCGGGGCGAGGCGCGGCGAATTGCGGATTTGAGGAAGAGGGCGTCGCAGGTCAAGGCCGAAGGCGACATCGCTTTATGGGGCGCCGGCGCAAAGGGCGTTACATTTGCCCAGTTGATCGACCCGGACCGCGAGTTGATTTCGAGCGTGGTTGATATCAATCCGCAGAAGCAGGGCCGCTTCCTGCCCGGATCGGGTCACAAGATCATCGCGCCGGAGCGATTAAAAGACGCGAATATCAAATCCGCGCTGGTATTGAATCCGAATTATCGTGCGGAGATCGTCGATTTATTGGCAGAGCAGCAGTGCGACATTGACGTGATCGACGTGATGAAATGGATAGGTGATTACGAATGCAACTGATAATCGACACCGACCGACAAAGCCTGACCTGTTCAAATGGCGACGAACCGCAAGAGTTTCCGCTGTACTCGAAAGAAGCTTTTGAATTAATTTCGCGGCAGTGGGTCCGCGTCGGCTGGAATGAAAAGTACGCTTACACATTTTCGTGGATGGGCCGACCCGTCGTTCAGTTACCGGAAGATTTGATTCGCGCGCAGGAAGTGATCCACCGCATCCAGCCCGATGTCATTATCGAAACCGGTATTGCCCACGGAGGTTCGCTCATCTTCTATGCCAGCCTTTGCAAAGCGATGAATCGCGGCCGTGTGGTGGGTGTCGACATCGAGATTCGCCCGCATAACCGGACCGCAATCGAGGAACATCCGCTTGCCGAGAGGATCACGTTGGTCGAAGGAAACGCCATCGAGGCGGACGTCGTCAGCCGCGTAAAAAAATTGGTGCAGCCGGCGGAGAAGGTATTGGTTTTGTTGGACTCGTGCCACACGAAAAAACACGTGCGGGCGGAACTCGAAGCCTATTCGCCGCTGGTCACTCCCGGTTCCTATATCGTGGCGACGGACGGTCTGATGGCCGACCTGCACGACACGCCGCGAGGCAGTGCGAACTGGTCGGAAGACAATCCTCTGGAAGCGGTGCGAGAATTTTCCGAGGCACACCCCCAATTTGAAATTGAACAACCGATATGGCCGTTTAATGAGAGCCAACTCTCAGAGAATATTACGCATTGGCCCAGCGCCTGGCTGAAACGAACAGCATAAAAATGGCTCAAGCATGATTGAAAAGATTCAGCGCTGTGTGAATGTGTTGCTGCCGCGATCTGCGGTGCGCTGGTTCAAGCGCTATCTCGCCATCGGCCGCTTCAGTTACAACCGCGATGGTTTGGCCACTTGGGCGAATGCAGAATTTCTGCAGGATCCACATTTCGCCGAGGCGTACCGGCTAGCAAAGGAGACGCAATCGTTCCGTCATGACATTCAGTGGCGGATTTTTGTCGGTTGCTGGGCCGCCTGGCAGGTCAAGGATTTGGATGGAGACTTTGTCGAATGCGGCGTCAACCGCGGTGGAATGTCACGGGCGGTGATGCACTATATTGGCTTTGAGAATTTGAAAAAGTCGTTTTATCTATTGGATACCTTTTGCGGGTTGGTTGACGACCAAATCAGCGAACAAGAGCGGAGGCATGGAATTTCGGAATTCCGCTACAGCGAGTGTTATGAAGCAGTCAAGAACACATTTGCGGACTTTAATAATATCGAAATTGTACGCGGCGCGATTCCTGAAACCCTCTGCCAGGTCACCTCGAACAGTATTTGTTATCTGCACATCGATATGAATTGCGCCGCTCCCGAAATTGCGGCGGCCGAGTATTTTTGGGACAAGCTGGTACCCGGCGGAATTGTGTTGCTGGACGATTATGGATGGCCCAACCACATTGTGCAAAAGCGGGCGTTTGACGAGTTTGCCGCCCAGCGCGGGGCCAGAATTCTTGGCCTGCCGACGGGCCAAGGGATGATCATTAAGTCCCATCAATCACTGGCCTCGCCGGCCGTTGCGTTACCGGAAAAGGAAGTCGCGGTGGTGGCCGGTACCGGTCTCAAATCCTGAATGGCGCTTTGGACAGAGGAAAATACGATGGCTCGACTGAAGCGCAATCTGGCCGCCAACTTTGCCGGTAAGGCGTGGGTGGCTCTGCTCACCCTGGTATTCACTCCCCTATACGTCAGCCTGCTCGGTGTGGAGTCTTTCGGGCTGATAGGGTTCTACATCTCACTGCAAGCCATCTTGTTGTTATGCGACTTCGGATTGAGCACGACGCTGAATCGTGAATTGGCCCGCCGCTCGGCCATTACAGAGCAGCGGCAGCAGATTCGCTCTGTAGTAACCACATTGAGCCTAGTGATGTGGCTGTGCAGCGCATTGATCATCGGGGTGGTACTGATGACATCGAGCCTGTTTGCGAAATTCTGGCTTTCTCCCGAGTCGCTTTCGGTCCACACCGTTGATCGCAGTGTGCAATTCATGGGCATTGCGATTGGATTGCGGCTATTGTTTTATTTTCACAATGGCGGATTGATCGGCCTGCAGCGGCAAGTGACGAGCAATGCCGTGCTAATTCTTAACGACACGCTGCGTTTCGTCGGCGCAGCAACGGTCTTGTGTTACGTCGAGTGCAGCATTGAAGCGTACTTTATCTGGCAAGTCGTCGCCTGTGGCGTCGCGGCGCTGTCCAGTGGACTGGCTCTACACTTTTGTCTGCCAAAGAAATCTGCGCCGACGAGGTTTCAGTTTTCGATTGTGAAACAGATATCCCGCTTCGCGGTTGGTGTGACCGGTATTTCTTTCGCGGGGCTGGCTCTGACTCAGGTTGACAAATTAGTCCTGAGCAAGCTCCTGACCCTTGAGGCGTTCGGATACTACAGCCTGGCTTGGACTGTCGCCAGCAGTCTTTATCTGTTGACCAATCCGATCTACACGGCCCTGTTTCCAAGATTTACCGAACTGGCCACCATAGACAATCGTGAAGCGTTAAAATCCGCCTACCATAGCGGCTGTCAAGTGATGGCCTTTTTGCTCGTGCCGGTTGCTATGACGGTGATGTTTTACGCCTTTGAGATCATCGAGCTATGGACAGGTGACGCCAGGATTGCCGCGGAAACGCATCGTATCGTGGCACTGTTGTTGATCGGTACAATGCTCAACGGTCTGATGCGATTGCCGTTTGCAATACAACTGGCGCACGGTTGGACCAATGCGGTGCTGAAGTTTTGCTTTTGGGAAATACTAGTGATGGTACCGTTGACGATCGTATTGTCGTATCAGTACGGTGCCGAAGGCGGGGCGCTGAGTTGGATCATCGCCAATGCTGCGTTGATATTGGTGATGCCCCACATGATGCACCGGCGGGTGCTGGTCGGAGAAAAACGGCGCTGGTACTTCGAAGATGTTCTGCTGCCAATCGCCTGCGCGTTGAGTGCCAGCGCGGTAATCTACCTGCTATCGCCGAGTCAACTTTCGACTGCGGCATCCGTCTGCTTAATCGTGATCAGCTTGAGCGCGTCGCTTGGCATCACGCTCATCGTACTGCCACTGCCGCGCCGTCATTTGTTCAGAAACTTTACCGCTTGAATGTGGAATCGGCGGCTATGAAAATCCAGGACGAGACAATTACCGTACTCATACCAACGTTTCAACGGCCCAGGCTGACTGAGCGGGCCGTCCGCAGCGTGCTGAGTCAGACCAATCCCAATGTTTTGGCCTGGGTGTTTGACAACGCCTCCGGTGATGAGACGGGCGAAGTGATCGCCAAGCTTGCCGAGCGGGACTCACGCGTCCGCTACTTTTGTCAAGAACGCAATATCGGGCCTCTGGAGAATTTTAACTCGGCGATGCGGCAAGTCCGAACGCCATATTTTACATTGCTGTCCAGCGACGATATCTTACTGCCGGATTTTGCAGACGAGGCGATCAAAGGGTTTCAACGCTACCCCGAGGCGGCATTCTTCGGCGGAGCGGTGTTAATGATGACAGAGATGGGTGAAGTGGTTGACGTGCGTAATGTTGATTGGCCGCGCGAAGGTATATACACGCCGGAAGAGAGCGTTGCGCTGATGACAAGCGGTCGCTTTCCCGTACAAACGGCGATCGCGTACCGAAAAGAGGTTGTCGAACAATTTGGAACGTACGATCCGGATTCGCCATTGGCCGACTACGACTTCGAAACAGTCATCGCCGCGAGCAAGCCGATCATCATCTCAAAAAGGCCAAGCGGCATTGTCATGTGCCACCAGGAATCGGTGACTAAATCCTATGGGCCCATGTTCTATTGGTCGACGTTCCAGTCAATTATTCGTAAATTCGAAACGCGCGAGGAAATTTCTGAAGACGTCCGCGCGGCAGGTGTGCCACGCCTGCGAAAATTTGCCAAAAGCAAGATCTATCAAGTCGCTTTACGAAGTTGTCTGCACGGACAATTCGCGGAGGCTACCGAGGGCGCAAAAATTTTGCGAGAGCAATTCGGCCTCCGCCTGCAGCCGTTGATGGTCGCGCAGATCGTGTGGCTGTGTCGCAAGAGCACGATAGCCTTTCGGGCCGCACGGGCATTGCGGAGACTGGTGCGGTATGTCAGACAGAAGCGGCGCAATCGAAGCCGACGCGGATTTTCGCATTACGGTGCTTTTTTGACCGACTAGCGGAAGCCTTCAATAACGCGGCTAACTGATGACGGCGTAGGAAACGTAGGAATCAAACGGAAATCGCTTGATTGCCAGATTGCGCAGTCCCAAAACTTCATCGACGGCGGCCGTTTCACCGGGGAAAATCTTGGCATTCAACTCGTCGAATGCAATGATCGCACCTTTCGGCATCCGCGGGACAAAAATTTCCAGCGCTTGGCGGGTTGGTTCGTAAAGATCGACGTCGAGATAAAGAAGCGATACGACCAGGTGCGGATTCTCTTCGACATATCGTTTCGCGGTATCGCAAATGTCGCCTTTAACTAATTCAACCTTGGGGATGTGGCTGATGGCGCGGTTCAAATCGTAGACCTCGATGGCCCGCTGGACATATTCGTACGGTGTCCCCTGCAACCCGCCGCGACGCAGCTCTTGAAATGTGCCGTTGCGGTCCTTTTTGTTCACCGACGGGAATCCTGTGAAGGTATCGAAACCAACGACTTTTCGAGGGTGATTCGCCGGCTCGAAAATGCTGCTCAGTTTCGCCCATGTCAGCAGTCCGGCACCGTGCAGAACGCCGCATTCGACGATGGAGCCATTGACGTTCAAAATTTGCTTGAAGATTTCATACTTCGTGAGAAATTTTGCAATCGACTGGCGGCTCGCGTACTTGCCGAACGCTTCGATCTTCTCGATCAAATCCAGCGGCTCGTCCTCAAACAACTCGGCAACGGCGGAAAACTGATCAAGGTCGTTACAACTTTGGCTTTTGGCGTCGCGAGTTTTCATGATTGCTCCGGTTCAAGCAGTTCTTTTAGATTGACAACATACTCCGGATGCTTTTCGTCAAACCACGATCCGTCTCGCAGTCCGCCCGGCCAATCCCGCCGGATTGACTTGCGGTCGGCAAAGTTGCCAAAACGGATCTGCGCGGTCCAGCGTGCGCGGGAACTCGTATTCCGACCGCTCGCATGCAGCGCCAGGGTGCTAAAGGCCAGGATGTCGCCGGCTTTCATAGGAACTTCAATTTGGGGGAAACGGTCGGCGACAGCTGGATCGGCGATTTCCATGAATCCTTGTTTGTTATTGGTTGAATTCCGCAAATCATGAATCCGCAACGGCAGTAGCCCCAAGTTGTGGGATCCCGGCGCAAGGTTCAGGCAACCGTTTTCGTGATTGATGTCGTGCATCGGGATCCAAAACACGACCGCATCTTCCGAATCCATGATGTAGGGGTAGTCTTGGTGCCACTTGAAAAGGTATTTGGTTTCGTTGGGGTGATCAATCCGAATGGCCCCTCCACCCGATGCCATGATCAGGTTTCCGTTGATGAGCTGTTGCGCCAAGTTGACCAGCCGTTCGTCGACTGAAAGCATATGCAGAGGCAATAGACGCCGGCACGCATCGAAGATCACCTCGGCATGGTGACGGTCGGCCTGGGTGAGTTGGAGGAATCCGTCGTCAAACCGTCGTTGGCCATCGACATCGGGTTTGGCAGTGACGCCGGCATGCTGCATCCGCAGTTGAATGAGTTGTCGGAGATAGTCGTGAATCGGTTCAAGATCTTCGCTCGTTAGCAAGCCATTCACCAAACAGCAGCCGTGCCGCTGAAAAGTCTGCTTCGCTAAGTCGAGAGCATCGGCATTGCCGCCTGCGAAGTCGACCCGCAGCGAGTCTGCCGTAATCGCCTTGACAATCATCGGAATGGTTCCGGATCTATCGTGGGAGCGGTTGATGTATCGACCGCTTAACACGCGCGCTAACCGAGGTTAACGCAGGAATGTCAAAAAACTAGTTTTGTGTGCCTCGCGTGTCTGCGGCCTCTTTAACTGGGCAAATTAAATGCCAGCGGAATTAACGGAAAAACCCAAACCACCGGCCCGGCGAAAAGCTATGTTTTGCGTGTCGTTTCGGGCACGCAGATTGCAGATTGATTAGGAAATTGATGGACGCCCCTGGAATTTAAATGCGTAATCGAACCGACTCGGGTGACTTTGAACGGAAGCGGTCGTTTGCCGTCTGCAGCGTGTTGCTGGCCGGCGTCACGATTGTGCTTGTGTTAACGATGCCCAATTGCGTTTACGTGGGCGACGCGGTGGCGGTGCGCGCTGGCACGGTTAATCTGTTGAATGCCGGCAAAATCAGTGTCCCGGCGGAATACGCGCAGAGATTTGGCAAACGGGGCCAGTACTTTTTCCAGAACCCCAGAAATGGTCTCTGGTATTCGAAATATGGGATGTTGAATTCTCTGCTGTACGTGCCGCCGCTGTTCGCAGAACGGTGTGTTGACGGTCAACTCAGGTTCTTTGATCTGGCCGGCGATGACACCTTAGATCGGCGCTGTTTGTCGATGAACCTGTACAACATTTTCATTAGTCTGTGTATCACGCTCTATTTTTTTTCCACAGCGAAGCTTTATGTTCGACGCGGCTGGCAGGCGGCGTTGTTTGCAGCCGTAATTCTCTTCGGCACTTTTCTTTGGAATTATCTGCGCGCTCAAACGGTCGAGATATTTCAAGTCTTTTTCTTTATAGCGCTTTATTACCATCTTGCGCGTTACGTGCGTCTCCGCCGCGGCAAAACTGTTGTCGGGCGTGCCGGCGTGCATTTGACAATTACCTTTACGTTTCTGGGATTACTGTGCTGGAGTAAACTCATTTACGTACTGATCGTTCCTTCCGTAGCATTGTTCGTTACTCTCGCCGAGTTCGACCGCTCAAGATTCACGCGTCTGCGAGATTTTATGATCCATGCAGGGCGGCGGAGAAAACAGTTGCTTTGTACGAGGGTGCTGCTGCCGATCGGCTGTATTGTCGGCGTCATGGCACTGGCGAACTGGTATTGCTTCGGCTCGCCACTGAACACCGGATACGAACAATGGGCCTGGGGGAATCAATTCTTGACGGCGGATATGTCCGACGGCCTATTGGGCTTTTGGAGCGATCCGCAAAAAAGCATCCCGTTGTACTTCCCGCCTCTTGCATTCGCATTGCTGGGGCTGCGCAGATTTTGGCGTGAGTACCGGTCGGAATATGGATTTGCGGTGTCGGTGTTCATTACGATTTACATCGCCAGTTCGGTATTCGGCGACTGGAAAGGCGGTTGGTGTTTCGGACCCCGTTATTTGCTGTTCGTGTTGCCCGTTTTGTCGATTCCGATCTTGTCGTTGTTTCATTCTCCCAGCGGCACGATGTACTGGCGGGGGATAGCCGTGACCGGCGCCGTACTGGTTTCAGTTTGGTTCGCCAGCAAACAGATGGTGGTGCACAGCGTCGAGTTCTTTACACCGGTTCGCGCCGAACAGTCGTTTGCTCATATCGCCGATTCTCGTTTGCAGGACTATTTCAGCAAGCCGTTTTGGGTCATCAATCGCGATCTAATCCACTGGAATTCCGGAATGGGAAAATTTCCACCGCTCGAGTTTGTCGACGGCCGGCTGTCTCGACGCGAATACAAACGCATGGTCGATCGCATGCAACAACTCGCGGTCCACAACCTGTTCTGGCTGGAATTCCGCAAACGGAAGCAACGGATCGCCGACGGCATTGAGTAATGATCTGGTTCGTCGAGCCGCCGTCAGCGCCGATTTATTCGCGAAATCGGCAGCGGACGACCACCGCGCGGTTTACAGTTGCGATCGTTTTGTTTTTTGTGGCGAAAAAAGTGGATTTGCGGGCCGAAATTTATCGTACGTTTCAACTCGGTTGCGGCCGGATTGTCGCTGTGTCGGCAAATTGAAAGCTGCCGAGTTCCCGCCTGCGGTGGTTTTGGGCGGGCAACAGATGTTGCGTATTTGCATCATCGACGGCACGGAACACGTCAACCTATCGGGACTATTGATCGGCACGTCAAATGCGAATTGGCTCGGTAGTCGCCAGCAAGCAGAATAACTATTCAAGAACGATTTAGCGTGATTACATCATTCGAGACTATCGCCGTTCTCACAATGATTATGATTGCCATTGCCGTTCCAAAATTCGGCGACCGGGCGTTTCGCATTGGTGCGAGAGCATTTCGTAATTTTGCGCGTCGCCGCAAGACGGCCATCGCCAGCGTGGCGCTGCTGGTGTTGGGCGTGGAGCTGATTTTGGCGGTTTGTGTGCATTGGCCCCAGCCGGCAATCCACGACGAATTCGCGTACTTATTGTCGGCTGACACATTTGCCCAGGGCCGTTTGACCAACCCGACTCATCCAATGTGGGAGCATTTTGACAGTTATCACATCATTCAGAATCCGTCCTATCAAGCAAAATACCAGCCGGCACAAGGCGTGGCGCTGGCAATGGGGCAAGTGCTCTTCGCTGCGCCGATCGTCGGTGTTTGGCTGACTTTATCGGCCGCCTGCGCGGCGGTCTGTTGGATGTTGTACGGTTGGCTTCCGCCGCGTTGGGCTCTTTTGGGCGGGTTGCTCGCGGTGCTAAGTCCCGGCGTCCTGGTGGTCTGGGGACAGGGATTTTGGGGCGGCGGGATGCCAATGTTGGGCGGGGCGTTGGTCTACGGCGCGCTGCCGCGGATCGTTCGTTGTCAACGTGCTCGAGACGCCGTTTTTATGGCAATCGGTTTGCTGATTCTGGCAAACTGCCGCCCGTACGAAGGCCTCGTCATTAGCATTCCGGCGGCAATTGTGTTGTTGGTGTGGATTCTGCGGCATCACCGCTCGCAATGGACGACCGACTTTCGAAAAACAGTCCTGCCAATTATGGCCGTACTGACGTGTGCCGGCGTCTGGATGGGCTATTACAACTATCGTGTCACCGGTGACCCGTTACGGATGCCCTATCAGGTCTGGCTGGAAAAACGCGGCTATGGTCTCGACCGCGTAGTCGGCCTCTCAAGGCTCGATACGCCAGAGCCCCAGAAAACGGCCGCTGTCGAAGAGGTTGATCCTGCGGTTCAAGCACGCATGGAGCAACAGCGGGCCGCTCACCTTTTCTCGAGGAGACCGGTCGTCAAACTGTTTCACTACTACGTCTTCTATTTTCGATTCGCGTTGGGCATTTCCCTGTTGTCGCTGTTTTGGATTGTCCGCCGTCCGTGGATGCGGCTCGCCGTGGTAACAGCCGGTCTGGTGCTGGCGGTCGTTGTCGCCGAAGGCACCGCCGCGCATGCACACTATTTGGCGCCTGCGACGTGCCTTGTGGCAGCTATCGTCGTACAAGGGCTCCGCTATATTCGACAGTGGACATGGAAGGGAAGGCCGACAGGACTGTTTTTGGCGAGAGCGATTCCCACCGTTTGTGCGGCTTCCATGATGTTCTATTTAGCCGTGACATTCCGGTCGCAGCCTTATCCGCTGTGGAAGGATTGGAGCCTTGAGCGGGCCCGCATACTCTCCGACTTAGAACAGGGAGCGGACCGGCATCTGGTGGTTATCCGCTACCAGCCAGATCACATTCATCATTACGAGTGGGTCTACAACGCCGCCGATATCGATCGTGCGAAAGTCGTCTGGGCTCATGAGCTCGACAGGACAAAGAACCGTGATCTTCTAGAGTACTTTCGCGATCGCAAAGTGTGGCTATTGCAGGCCGACGTCGAGCCCCGCAAGCTGATCCCCGTGCAGAATCCCTTCGTAATGCCGCGAGACGGCACACGGATTGCGTCACATTAGTTTGTAACGGGCCCCGACGGAATTGGGCAACGGTGAGAGGCGGAATCGTTATTTTATGTACAACGCGACTTCGGAACGGCAACAGACGATGACAAAACTCATCATCCAAATTCCGTGCTACAACGAGGAAGACACGCTGGCCGTCACCTTGCAGGCTTTGCCCCGTGACTTGCCCGGTGTGGACGTCGTCGAGTGGATGATCATCGATGATGGCAGCACGGACCGTACGGTCCAGGTGGCGCACACTAACGGCGTCGATCATATTGTCCGGCTACCATGTCACCAGGGGTTGGCGCGGGCATTTACGACGGGCATCGAGGCCTGTTTGGCCAAGGGTGCGAATATCATCGTTAACACCGATGCGGACAATCAATATGTCGCGGAGGACATCGAACATCTAATCACGCCAATCATCCAAGACGATGCCGAAATTGTGGTCGGTGCGAGACCCATTTCGAAGATCGAGCACTTTTCTCTAATTAAGAAGGCCCTGCAAAAAATCGGCAGCTTTGTCGTGCGTCGCGCCAGCCGCACGAACATTCCCGACGCGCCTTGCGGATTCCGCGCCTACTCGCGCAACGCGGCAATGCAATTGCATGTCTTCAACGAATACACCTACACGCTAGAAACGATCATTCAAGCCGGCCAGAAGAACATGGCAATTACGTGGGTTCCGATACGCACAAATCGCGATCTGCGTCCCTCCCGACTGATACGAAGTATTCCCCGGTACATCAGTCAGTCTTTCGGAACCATCTGCCGTATTTTCATGACGTATCGTCCGTTTCGATTTTTTGCTGTGCCCGGATTCGCCGCTCTGTTAATCGGCATTCTCATCGGCCTCCGCTTCGTCCACTCTTATCTGACGGGGCATGGTGGCGGTCACGTTCAGTCGCTGATCCTCTGTGCGCTGTTAATTGGCACGGGATTTTTCTTGATTGTCACCGGGCTGATCGCGGACTTGATTGCGGTCAATCGAAAGTTGCTCGAAAAGATCGACTGGCGGGTACAAAAGCTGGAAGAGTCCACACGGCAGGAATCGATCTATAGTTGAATATGCGCATTGCCATCGACATCTTGCATCCAGCGCACGTGCACTTCTTCAAGAATTTTTACTTTCAAATGAAGGAGCGGGGTCACGAGTTTCTCATCACCGCGCGGGAAAAAGACGGCGCGACGAACCTGCTTGACGAACTCGTTATTCCGTTTCATCTGATCAGTCGAAGTTCGAGAGGCGGCGTGCGGCAAGCGGTCGAATTCGCCCGCCGGTCGCTGGCCTTTGCCCGTTTGATGCGACGATTCAAGCCGGATGTCCTTACCGGTATCATGGGTCCGACGATTGCCGTCGTCGGAAAGATCATCCGCCGCCCCGTGTATGTCTTTTATGACACCGAGTTTGCCAAGACGACGAACCGGTTTGTTTATCCGATGTCGACGAAGGTGGTCACGCCAACCTGTTATCAAGGCGATGTAGGCGACAACCAGCTCACGTATCCGGGCTATCACGAATTGGCCTATTTGCATCCGAATCGATTTTCTCCGGACGCCGACGCCGTCCGCCGCGGTGGAATCGACCCGGATCATTCCTATGCCGTTGTTCGGTTCGTCGGTTGGTGGGCGACGCATGATCGAAATGAATGCGGATTGACACTGGATCAAAAAATTAGCCTTGTCCGCGAGTTGAAACAGCGGATGAACGTCGTGATTACTGCCGAGGGCGAGGTTCCCGAGGAGGTCGCTGCCGACGTCTATCGGGGGCCGATCGAAAACATGCACCATGTACTCGCCGGCGCGGATTTGTACTTTGGCGAGAGTGCGACGATGGCCTCGGAAAGTGCCGTGCTGGGAACGCCGGCGATCTACATTGCCAAGTCGGGACGCGGATATACGGATGACGAGGCCAACTATGGGCTGGTTCACAACTTTGACAACACGCAATTCGACAAAGCGCTGGCAAAGGCGATCGAGTTAGCGGACAACTCCGAACCGTCAGCGGTTGCTGCTGCGAGAGACCGGATGCTGGCCGAGAAGATTGATGTCACCCAGTTCATGATTGATCTATTCGAATCGGACTTCGCCACGCCAGTCGAGGCGGCAAGTTTGGCTTGTGCGAAAACCGTGAATTAGGAACCGATGTTCGCACTTGAATTACTAGCTCGAAAGGTCTTGCCTCGTTGGCTTCACGGCGCCGCATGGAACCTATATTGGCGATCGGTGCGGCCCGCGGCATCCGTGATGTATCACGGCCGGCGGCGGCAGTGCCCGCTTTGTTCGGCGCAACTCCGGCGGTTCCTTGCCTTTCGCGGGCGCGAAGAAGAGAAATGTCCGGTCTGCGGATCGCTGAAACGGCACCGGCTGATTTGGCTCTACTTTGCTCAGCGGACCAAGCTGTTCGATGGGGCGGCCAGAAAAATGCTGCACGTAGCCCCTGAACCTCCCATGACGCAGGCGCTCAAAGAGAAGAAAGAACTTGACTATCTAAGCACCGATTTGAACTCCCCTTTTGCGATGGAACGCATGGACGTCACTGCGATCGATTATCAAGACAACAGCTTCGATGTGATTTACTGCAGCCACGTTCTGGAACACATCGCCGACGACCTCAAGGCCATGTCGGAATTCCGGCGGATTTTGCGACCCGGGGGTTGGGCCATTCTGCAAGTGCCTATTATTGGTGAAAAGACGTATTCCGACCCGGCCATCGCCACGCCCAGCGAGCGACACCGCGTCTACGGACACCACGATCACAAACGAATATACGGCCCGGATTACAAACAACGGCTTGAATCCGTGGGATTTCGCGTCGACGCAGTTCCGTTGGGCCGCGAAATGAGCAGCAGTGACGTAGAGTTTTATGGAATCGATCCTGACGAGCACGTCTACTTCTGTCGCAAGTCTTGAGGAGCCAAATGGCGTCCTGGAAGCAACATCGCCTAGTTGTGTGGTTGGCGATCGTCGATCTCTTTGCGGTCGTCGTAACGATCTTTCTCTATGCAAATGATCCCCCTGCAGAAATCTCGCCAAACAAGTGGATTGATCTGCGAATTCACTGGACGCGATGCCTGCTCGTTATGGGGGTCATCGAATTGGCGATGCTGACGACGTTGTATCGAAACCGAGTGCGCAAAGTTTTACAGCGATTTTTCTGCGCGACGGCGGGTCCTTTGAATCTGGCGGTGTTGCGAATCTGTGTATTCGCTTTGCTATTTCCGGGTTTCAACCACGCTGTGCTCGGTTGGCACCTGCAGCTGCCCGAGTCGCTGTGTGTCCCGCCCTTGGGCCTTGATTGGGCGGCAGGAACGGTTTTGTTTAACGGGCAGGCGGCATTAGCAGCCGCGGTTGTTCTCTCCATCATGTGTATTTGCGCCATGTGCGGCGCATTCACGCGGTGGACGGTTCCCTTGGCGACGATACTGGCTTTGTGGATTTATGGCGTGCCGCAATTCGACGGGAAAGTAGATCACAATGCCCATCATTTGATCTGGTTTGCCATGCTGCTGTCCGTCTCACCATGCGGCCATGCGCTGTCAATCGATGCATTACGATCGGCATGGAAAAATCCAACATGGAGTTCCAAGAAACTTTGGCGCTGCTCACAAGGGTACGCCTTGCCGATGCGATTTGTGTGGTTGCTGATGGGAATCATCTACTTCTTCCCCGGCATTTGGAAGCTCTGGTCGTGCGGGTTGGATTGGGCACTAACGGATAACCTAAAGTACCATCTCTATTTTAAGTGGGCCGAGTTAGGTGGCTGGCAGCCGTCGATTCGGATCGACCGATACCCGTTGCTTTACCGCGCGGCGGGCTTGATGACCATTGTGTTTGAGATCGGCTTCATTTTTTGCATTTTGACGGCAAGGGGGCGGGCAATCGCCCTGGTGGCCGGCATTATGTTTCATCGCGGCGTTTCCATGTTTATGAGGATCGCCTTCTGGCCGCTCGAATGGTGCTACGTGTCGCTAGTTGACTGGCAACGGCTATTACGAAAGTTGGGAAAACAGATTTTCCCGGCAAAGTGCCAGGTTCGCTACGACGCAGCGCATCAGCGTACGGGGCGCGTGCTGGCGTGTCTGTGCGTGTTTGATCTTCTCCGCCGCATCCGGATTACGCCATCGCGGATGACGACGACTGGGACACTACTGGTCTGTCGCCGTGCGCAAGGCGACACCTGGCACAGCGACAAACATGCCCTGATTGCCATGCTCTCTCGCATCCCACTGTTGTACGTGCTCGTGCCGCTAATCGCGATAACGCCCTCGCGTTTATTCCGATTTCTGCTCACAACGGGTGACGGGGACGGCCGTCAGAAAGTTTGTCGGCACAGCCCGAGTCCACGACGAGCGTCGAAGTTGCGGTTGATCTGGATCACCGGCTCAGTGTTAGTGATTGCCAATGTGTTTTTTGGCAGTACGAAGGTGATGAATAGTTGGCCATTTTCCTGTTATCCGACTTTCGACAACTTGTTGACCAGCCCGTACCAGTGGCAACTTCGGACCGTCGCCGTGCTGCAGGATGGTCGCGAGTTGGGAGTTGACTACGGAGCTTTGGGGCCGATGGGAGCCGCCGGCGCACGGCGGTTACGAACGCGGCTGCTGGCTTCGCACGGCCGGGAGAATTACACGAATTTGCTGGGCGAGTTCTGGAACTTGGTGAAGTCGGGGGTTCCGGAAGGAGCTGCGGTTGTGAGGATTCGATTTTACAGAACCCTTTCTTCCACGGTGCCCAACACAAACCGGAAACAGATGCAGGTTGAAAGGGTGGGAGAATTTGATGTACGTAGCTTCCGCGAAGATATTGCGGTGGCCCAAAGATTTGGCCGCGAGCAGCATTATCACTGGCGGTCCAAACCATGAATGATCAGCGGAAAAAACAGAGCCGCCGAAATCGTATTCGGGTCGTGGCGTTTTCGGGAATTCCGGGTTACCAATCTCGTTCGACGTATGTCGTCGCTCGCAACATTATTCGCGAACTGCGCAACCGACGAATTGCCGTTTTAGATGTACCTGTCCGCGTACCAAAATGGTTTCAATGGATTCGGCCAAAAGTGCTCGCAGGCCTGCTGTTGCGGTATATCGTATATCCTTGGCTCGCCTTTCGCTGCTGGCGCCGGTTTGGCGATCGGGCGGTGTACTTTGCGCCGGATCATGCCAGCGCCTTGCTTGCGCGGGCAATTCCGCGGCGCGGCCGCGTGATCATTTTGGTTCAGGACCTGGCCAGTATGATGCCGTTGCGGGCGATCCCCTTCCGCAAGACCTGGCGGACGTACCTGATCCACGTTTTAGGCGTGCTATTTAAACGTCGCGGTATTTACCGCGCGGATCACATTGTCACCGGCGCCGCTGCGATTCGGGGGGAAGTGATCCGCTGGTTAAAAAAGCAGCCGCATGAAGTCACCGTCGTCTATGACGGGTTTGATGAAAAAACGTTTGTCCCCGGCAACAGGGTTCAGGCGCGGCAGGCGATGATGCTAAGGCAAGAGGAATCGTATGTGTTGTCGGTCGCCAGTTCGCAGCCGCGAAAAAATATTTCATGTCTTATCGAGGCCATGCGCGAGCTGAGGGGAAGGATCGAGAACGCGAAGCTGCTTTACGTCGGCAACTTTGACCATTTGGCGGCCGAGTTAATTGAAAAGCACAAACTAAACGACGCGATCATCCGCTTCCAAAATATAAGCGATGCGGATCTTGCGCAACTTTATCGATCCGCGGATGTGTATGCCTTCCCCTCTCAGTACGAGGGATTCGGTTTGCCGGCCGTCGAGGCGATGGCGTGCGGGTGTCCGGTAGTGACGTCCGCGACGCCAACATTGCTGGAAGTCGTCGGCGGATGCGGTCTGGCCACACCCACGAATGACAGTGCCGCATTGGCGGACGCGATGGAAAGTGTTATCTGCGATAAAGCGGTTGCCGACCAACTCACTGAATCGGGACTGCAGCGAGTGAAAATGTTTTACTGGAGTAAAACGGCGGAACGACTCGAAACGGTCTTCGCAAAGTTTCAAAACGACCCTTTGGACGAGGACCGGGATGCCGATCGGACGGCGGCGAACCCTAACCGGACGCCCCCCGCACCTTGTGACGAGACCTGTCTGCCGGATCGTCTGGGAAAAACGACGGCCTAACTTATTTTTCGGCAATTAAATGAACGGAGCAATACGATGTCATTTGGCGGAATAATCAGCGAGGGGGCACGGACCTTCAATTATGTTCTCGCGCACCCGATGAGTGCGTCGGTTGGCAGCAAGCTGCGGGCGACCCGAAAATGTCTGTCTTGGTACGTGCTCAGTATTTTGCGAGACGGTGCGCTGGAAATGGATTTCGTTGACGGTTCGCGACTACTGACCAAACGAAAAGTTGCCAGTCGTGAGCTGTACTGGACCGGCCTGCACGAGTTTCACGACATGGCATTCGTCGCTCACTGTCTGCGGCCGGACGAAACATTTGTTGATGTGGGCGCCAACGTCGGCGCATATTCGGTCCTGGCGGCTAAGTCCAGCCGGGCGCGTTGTGTCGCATTTGAACCTGCGGGCACGTCATTTGAGCTGCTGGAGCGCAACGTCGCGCTGAATGATCTTGGCGATCGCATAGATTCGAGGCAATGCGCAGTTGGCGCCGAAGCTGCGACGGTCCATGTGACTTCCGAGTTGGGTGCGCGGAACATGGTTGCGGAAGATCAAGATGGGGCGCAGCAGGTCGAACAGGTTGTACTCGACTCGTTGCTGGACGAAGGGCTCGCGCCAACGGTGATTAAGGTGGACGTGGAAGGTTATGAAACCAACGTATTCAACGGCGCCAAGGACATTTTGTCGATGCCAACATTACAGGCACTGCTGGTCGAAGCGCACGGTCACGGCGCGCAATATGGGTTCGACGAACGGGAATTGCACGAGACGATCGTTGGTTATGGATTTACCCTGTGCGCCTACCTTCCTTTCGACCGCGACTTAGTTGTGGGCGAATACGATCCCGGCACGCAGAGCAACTCGATTTACGTCCGAAACCCCGAAGAAGCAAAACACCGGGTGCGGGAAGCCGACCAACTTAGGATCTTCAACGCCACGATTTAGCGTTGTTGATTAAATGCGACGCGGCAGGCGGGCATTGTTGCCGTGTATTGACAAATCTGCAAATTACGATTGAAACTCCCAGGCGCACGCCCGACGGCACGTATTTTGCGGTACTTGAACACGGCAATACGCGGATTGCGTAAGCCATAACGAAACTCTCGGAATCACATCGATGAAACGGGCATTGATTACGGGCATTACCGGACAGGATGGATCCTACTTGGCCGAGCTGCTCCTAGAAAAAGGCTACGAGGTCCACGGGCTAGTACGCCGCGTGGCCCTGGAAGACCCGGCACACCGCATGTCGCGGTTGCTGCCCTGGGTGGACCAAATCCACTTTCACGCTTGTAGTTTGGAAAGTTATCCCAGCATCTATAACGTGATTGCCGAGGTGTGTCCTGACGAGCTCTACCATCTGGCGGCCCAAAGTTTCGTCGCGCATTCGTTTGACGATGCATTTTCGACGTTTCGTACGAACAGTGACGGGACGCATTACGTGTTTGAGGCGGTGAAGCGGTCTGCGGCCAAGTGCAAAGTGTACTTTGCCGGCTCAAGTGAGATGTTTGGCAAAGTCCGCGAGACGCCACAGCGGGAAACGACGCCTTTTCATCCGCGGTCGCCTTACGGAATCTCCAAGGTGACCGGCTTTCACCTGGCGAGGAATTACCGCGAGGCATATGGAATGTTTGTTTGCTCCGGAATTCTGTTTAACCACGAATCGCCGCGCCGCGGTTTCGAATTCGTTACCCGGAAAATCACTTCGCACGCGGCAAAAATACGGATGGGGCTTGCCAAGGAGTTGCCGCTGGGAAATTTGGATGCGAAACGTGACTGGGGATTTGCCAAGGACTACGTGCGGGCAATGTGGTTGATGTTGCAGACGGAACAGCCGGACGATTACGTCATTGCAACGGGAGAAACACACTCGGTGCGCGAGTTCTGCGAGCTGGCGTTTGGCCGAGTCGGTTTAGACTACAACGATTATGTCACGGTCAATTCCGAATTCTACCGCCCGGCCGAGGTGAACCTGCTGATGGGGGACGCCAGCAAAGCGAGGCAAGGGCTTGGTTGGCAGCCGACGTGCGATTTCAACGAACTGGTGCGGATGATGGTCGAACATGACTTGGCAGCGTACCATCCTGATAGCACGGTTGTTGGCGAACTTGTTCGAACCGCGACTTAGTCTCTGTCGCGTCTGCGGTGCAAAGCGGAAATTGTCGTCAGGCAGTCTGCGCGGGGCATGTCAGCGAGCGGTTGTCTTCTTTGCTGGGATGCTGCCGGATTTGCTACCGCCGCCTTTCTGCATGCAGTTTCCCGAAACCCGGTGGTTTGTGGCTACGCGTCGCGGATGCGGTAGGCGTGCATTGGCTTGTTGTGTCCCGGTACGGTGCGTCGTAGGCGAAGTTTCTTCCGGATGGTATTTCCCCCGCGGTGTGGAGCCGAGCGTTGTTCTGGAAGCATTACGGAAACATGTCGGGGCATTTGTCGTTAGCCTCACTCCCTTTCGGGATATGTTTCCGCCGCTGGCTTGTTGTGATCCGAAGACGGGCCGGATCGCTTGCCGGTCACGACCGGTATCATCGTTACAACCGCAGCCACAACGCGACTGTGCGTTGCAAAAAGCGAACGTCAGAGGGACGCGATTTCAGATTAGTGCGGGATTGTGCCGCCCTGGAATCGCAGGCGGGATACGTTTTAGTACGGCAGCTGAAATGCGGGACTCATTGCCGTCTATCTGGCGGGACGAATCCAGTGGGAGACGCCCGTAGACCAGTTTTCGAGTCAGAACGAACCGATATGAATTGGCGACCACGGATGCCCCGGCAGCAATGACCCTGTTAGGTGTCCCGCGTTCGGTATTGGGATGTGGAACTAGAGCGTGATGGTGACGAATCTTGAATCCCGATGGTCGAGCAACAAGCGCGATACGATCGCCGTGTGTTGCATTGCAATTGCGGTACTCGCCTGTTTTCACATGTTGGTGTTGCACCCGAACGATTTGCTCGTCGGACCGCAGCATGGCGGCAACAACGATCTGACGGCCCATTTTATCGCCGCCCGTAACTTTCCGAATTTGTCTCAGCAATCCGGGCAGCTGCCGCTCTGGAACCCGAGCACGCTGGGCGGCGCGCCGTATTGTGGGAATCCTCAATCGGCTTTGTTTTATCCACCCAACTGGATCTATTATTTTGCCAGCCCGCAAACGACGATCAGTTGGCTGCTCGTCTTACATCAATTCTGGGGCGGCGTGGGAATGTACTTTCTCTGCCGGCGATACGAGTGTGCCCGCATTGCGTCTGTCGGCGGCGGAATTGTATTTGCCGCAGCGCCTTATCTGATGGCGCATACGGGTGAAGGACATTACAACCAAATTTGTGTCGTGTCGTGGTTTCCCTGGGCGCTGTTGGCTTTCGAGCGATTTCGTCATGGCAGAGCAGGGGGCACTGCACTGGTCGCAATGGTCCTGGCCCTTAGTTTTTTCGCCGGACATGCACAGGAGGTTTACTACCTCGGCCTGACATTGACGGCATTGGCTATTTGGGATTCCCTTCAGCACTTCCGCAAACGGCGACGTGAAGAGGGAACGCGTGTGTTGTGTCGGTGGTTGTTTGCCGGTTGCGCTGCACTGGGACTGGTCGCGATCGATCTTGTGCCGACTTGGATTTACACACGGCAGGCGGTTCGAGCTACGGGACTGGGCATCGAAGAAGCGGGCGTCGGTTTGGAGGCCGCCAACTTAACACAGTTGATCAATCCGTGGGCGCTGGGCGGTCCGGAGACGTACGATCGCCCGGGGCGTTTTTTTTGGGAGACCATTTGTCACTTCGGCATCGCACCTTTGTTGCTGGCCGTTGTCGCAGCGGTGTTCGCATGGCGGCGGTATCCGGTTCAACGGTTAATGGCAATTAGCGTTACTTCGCTGTTGTTTGCATTTGGCGCCGGCAGCATAGTTTTTACCGCTTTTTATTACGTGGTACCGATGGCGTCGTCGTTCCGAATGCCGTGCCGTGCGCTGTTTGTTTGTACGCTGTCACTAGCCGTGTTGACCGCGGTTGGCATTGACGTGATTGCCCGTGTTCGTCGTCGGCTGCACTTCGTCTGTGCAGGGCTGGCAATCCTCTGCCTCGTGGAACTGGGGCTGTTTTCGGTCGGCATTCTTCGCACAATTCCCGCCGAAGCAGCACGCCAGCGTAATCCAGTGCTCGCGCAAATTGGTGAGCGGGTCGGTCACCACCGTGTCATCGCACAGCAAAAATTGTTCAGCGACCGTGAAGCGGCGGAATGCGGCATCCAAAAGGTTCAGGGATACGAACCCGTTCCCCTCGTCGCGGCGGCGCGGATCATCGACGTCATGACTCCCGGGCAGGATCCGGCGCATACGGTTGTCGGTTTTGACCCGATTGACCTGAGGAAATTAGACAAGGCGACGGTCGATTTGTTCGGTGTCCGTTTTGCGGTTGTCGGGCCCGCACAGTCAGACAAGCTAAATGGTTGGAAGATGGTTGATGAAGGACGCATGGTCGACCAATTTACGTTGCGTAGCCATCGGTCGACCGAGTTACCGTATCGGATTTACGAAAATCAATCCGTGATGCCGCGGGCATTTGTCGTTGGGAATGTCCGTGAACGAAATGGCCAAGAGGACTTAGCCGCCGCGCTTGCGTCGATCGAACCAAGAAGCGAGGTGTTGCTGAACGAGGACTTACTGCCGACCGGCAAACGGTCCGAGTTCAGGCCAGCGAAGATCGTCGAGTACTCTCCAAATCGGGTCGCCATCGAAGCCGAACTTGATTACCCGGGCTACCTGGTGCTGACCGATATCTGGTACCCAGGCTGGCAAGCGGAAGTTAACGATGTTCGAGTTCCGATCCTGCCCGCGAATGCGGCTTTTCGAGCGGTTCCTTTGGCGGCCGGAAATCACCGCATCGTTTTTCGGTACTCAACTCCCGGATTGGCCGTCGGCAGCATGGTGACATTAGGAGTTATCTTTCTAATGATTCTCAGCGTTGCGCGGCCGCCCGCTACCGCGGATAAAAAAAGTCAGAAAAACGAGGTGGATCAGGCACAGTCAGCTACGTTATTGGAGGAGGTCACGATTGGTGGATAAGCGACAAAAAACTCCCAAACCCGGGGATAACGGCGAAGCTGATTTCCCGGCTATTGCGATTACCTTTCCGCGGCCGCTCCGCAAACCGATCGTGCTGTACGCTCTTTGCTTTATTGCGGCAGCTATCCTGCTGCGCGATCAGATTAACCCGGATGCGATCAGTTACCTACGCAATGCGCAGTACTTAGCCGAAGGCCGTCTGGCCGATTCGGTCTCCGGTTATTGGAGCCCCTTGCTTTCGTGGTCGATCGCACCGTTGCTGTTGATGGGTGTGGATAGTCTGTTCGCGGCCAAGATCGTCCTGGGCATTTGGGGCGCGATGATGATCGTTGCCTGTTATTGCCTAATGAAGCGTATTCGACCTCGACGTGAATTTGGAATTGCTCAGTCTTTCGTGCTCATGTTGCTTGCAATCTGTTCAGTGCATTGGGCAACATACGTGATCACTCCCGATCTGCCGCTCGCTGTGCTATTGATCTTTTATTGCTCGGCGGTCCTCTCACCCGACATTCTTCGCAAAAGAAGTCGTGCGATGGTCTGCGGCTTGATTGGCGGATTTGCCTACTTGTCGAAATCGTACGGTCTTCCGTTTTTCTTAGCGCATTTCACGATTGTAATCGTGTTGTACTGGTACATGCATCGTGAGCGTTATACCGCGAGACAGTTGGGCCGGACCCTTTGCACGGGTGTTGCGGCGTTCTTCATCATTGCCGGGCCCTGGATCGCAGTCCTAAGTTGGAAGCACAGCAGACCGACATTTTCAACGGTCGCGAGAGTTGCTCATACCGTGATTGGCCCGCGTGACAAACCTCGCATGCATCCTCTCGGTGGACTGCACGCGGTTGCGCCAGGAAGGCTGCACGTCTGGGAAACGCCCGAGTCCCTGCCCTACAACCATTGGTCTCCGCTGGAAAGCGGCAGTTATTTGGCACATCAAATTCATTACACATTTCGTACATGTTTGCGTGTACTTCGCGACATTGGATCGTTTGATTTGTTCTACTTGTCACTGCCCGCGCTGCTGCTGACCCCGCTGGCCATCACGCGACGAAAAACCCGCGATGTTCACCTGGCGTTGTGGTGTTTGGTCACGGTTGGCATCTATGCGTTTGGTTTCACGCTGGTCTATTACGCGAATCGCTACATCATGGCGTTTTTGTGGCCGGTTATCTTCATATACGTTTCAACATTTGTTATCGAAAGACTGCGTCTGCCAAAACGCAACGCCGCGATTATTACCGCGCTCGTCTTGATTTCGTTCGGAATGTACGCACTGAGTTGCTGCCAAGCGACCTGGGCAATGTGCCGAAACGATCACACCCATTATCGTCGCCTCTCGCAAGCCATCCAAACCGATTGTGCGGAAGGAGCCTTCGCTTATGCCGGACAGCGGCACGAAGGTTTGTATGTCGCCTACCATTTGGACAAGCCATTTGTGGGTTGGCTCTGGGCGGCGCTCGACGAAAGCGTATCCGAAGTCGAAGTGGCGCTGGCAGAACAGAATGTCGGCACGTTCTTTGTCAGTTCGCAGTGGAAGCTGGCCAAGGAATTTCAGCGACAGACTTCCTGGCGCTTGCAACGCACCGTTCCGTGTGGTCCGGTTTCCTATCATCTCTACGTGGCGCCAAATCAGGAGACCGGTGAAATGGCGCAGGCTGCCGCACGCGGAAGTTAACGGACCATTCCCTGAATTGCTCACAATCCAGGCGAGCGGGGTGGTGACTGCGGCACTGCAACAGTAAATTCCAACTCCAACCCGGCCCGCCTCACGACCAGAGGAATGGGCCCGCCATTCTCTGATTGTTGAATCAACCGGTGTATTTCAAACGCGTCATTAACCGGCTGTCCGGCGACTTTGAGGATGATGTCACCTGGCCGCATGCCGGCGTCGGCCGCCGGGCTATATTTCGAGACCCGCACAACCTTGAGGCCGCCGCCGACTGGTTCGGAATGGACGGCGACGCCCAGGTCTATGCCTTTCGCCGTCGCCGAGTGGTTGTTTTCTCGCGGGCTTCGCAATGTAAGCATGGATGCGTACGCATCCGTTGACGTTGGCTCGGGACGTTGTTCGGCAGTTGCCAACTCATATGCGAGTTCTGTTACCAGATCGGTGATTTGGGACACTCCTTTATAGTTCAACTTGTCGTAGTCATCGCTTGGACGATGGTAGTCTTCGTGGAGGCCCGTGAAAAAATGCAGCACGGGAATGCCTCGTGCGTGGAAGGACGAATGATCACTCGGACCGTAGCCGCCGGGAGAACTGCTGATCGGCAACTTGTGTTGTTTTGCCAATCGCGAAACAGTTGATCCAAAGTGCCTGGCTGTTCCAGTCCCGTAGACAGTGAGTTGTTTTCTGAGTCGCCCGACCATGTCGAGGTTCAGCATGGCGACCGTATTTTTCAAGGGAAAGAGAGGATTCGAAACATAATGCTCGCTGCCGATCAACCCTTTCTCTTCTGCAGAAAATGCGATAAAGACAATGCTTCTGCGCAACTGACTGCGGCGCGCCGCGAGGCGGCGTGCGATTTCCAACATCGCGGCTGTTCCCGACGCGTTGTCGTCCGCGCCGTTATGAATGGCAACCGTCCATGGAGCGAGTGTGCCAAAGCCGCCCATGCCGAGGTGATCGTAATGTGCACCGATGACAACGACCTCGTGTGCGGTTTTATTACGACCATCCAAAACGCCAATAACGTTCTTCAGTGAGTTTGCTTTTTGCTGCATCGATACAGCCCCCGCTACCTGCCAGTCGGGCAGTTCTCTGCTGGCCGGTTTCAGTTCGCGGTCGATCTGTTGTTCCAGGCTGGCAAGATCCCTTTCACCGGCAGCCGTCAGCAGCTGATCGACGAGCTCGCGGTGGCAATGAATGACGGGGATCGGCTGTTGGGAGAGTTGGCTGCGAACGTCGAAATTCATCAGCCGATCATCACCGAAACTGCTGCTTCGCGGGGTCAATCCGCCACTGGCGGCCTGGAGCGCGTCAACGGAGTAACGATCGTTGCAGAAGATAAGCGCTTTGACGCCGTGACGAACGGCATTTGCGATTTTCCTGTCCAGGTAGGCATATTTCGAATTGCGCGTGCCGTCGAACACGCTAGACGGATTATCCTGCTGCGGTTCGTGACGCAGGACAATAGCAGCTTTCCCGGTTACTTCAATGTTCGCGTAATCGTCGTAGCCCAACGGCCTCGCAGTAATCCCGTAGCCAACGAATACCAGCGGCAATTTGAATTCGCCGGGATGACTGACAGACAAGGGTGTGAAGTCCTTGCCAACTTTAAGGTGTGCCAACCGTTGCCTTGGGCCGAGAATGGTTAACTCGTTACCCGCGCCCAGTGCCGGCTCGGTAAAATGTGAGAACCTTTGAAACGGCGAATTGTCAAACCGCCTAATATCGAGCCCCGCTTCCGCAAACTTCTGCGCGATGTAGTCTGCGGCCAGATCGATTCCCGGGGTGTAAGTCCCGCGTCCCCCGAGTTGGTCGGATGCGAGAAATTTCAAATCCGTACGTATTCGATGATCGGTCGCAGTCCGGTCGAAGTCGAAGTGTTGCGGTCCGGCACTCGCCAAGTTGTTGGCCAGTAACTTTACCTGTCGATCGAATTCCTCTCGACCGCCAGCCTCCTGCTGAAGGGGCAATCGCTCCAGGCGAAAGTCGTAAATTAGTACGCCGACCGCGATTGCCGAAAAGGCGAAGAAAATGAGGACCGTGAATAACGCCTGGTGAAAGCGACGGTTCATGGTTTCCCGTCTGCCTCCGCCTTGGCGGCCTTGAGTTGGGCAAGCAAAGATCGTCCTTCGATATTGCGAGGACGATTCATGGCACCGACCATCTGCAGGATAGTAGGGGGAATATCCCAGGCGCCGCACTTGTAATCGACCGTGGTTCCCCCCGCAAAGCGCGTGCGGGCGTAGACGATCAATGGTAGCGACGATGCACCGGCATCGGCGGGCCGATCGTGACTGGTGAGGACGATGATCGTGTTGCTGTTGAGCCGGTGCTGACGCAATTGCGCGACAATCTTGCGAATGCTGGCATCGACGTCCTGAAGGTCATTTTTTCGTTCGGTTGCACGGTCAGCTATTGGATAAGCGAGCCACAGGAAGAATGGTCGACCGCTCCGATGTCGATCGATGTGGGTAAGAACTTCGCGGGTGTAGTAATCGCTCGCGCTGATATGCTCTTGTTCATCCTCGTTCGCCAATAGTCGTATACGGGCACCATTGCTCCAGACGTGATCGGGATACCGATCGGCCAGCGCCTCGGTCTCCTGGACCCCGAAAGACTCGTCGAATCCGTATCGTTGTGGAACTCCTCGTATGACGCCTCCCAACGTGCAGTCGCCAATGACCGCGGTCGTATATCCCGCGTACCACATCAGCGAAGGCAATGTTAATCCACTGTGCCTTTGACGCATGCCCGTCATTAAGCACCACTGCGGTTGGGAATCCGCAGGCATGCCTGCATGAAAGTTCGTGAAGCGGATACCTGCAGCTGCGACGGCATCAATGGCCGGCGTCGAAACGACAGTGGGTTCGTAGCATCCAAGCTCGGCCGTTGTAAGACCGGCGATGGTCAACAAGATGATATTCGGCGAATTACGATTTCGAATACGCACCTGGCGATTTATCTGCCGTAGCGCGTCGCGATTTTCGCGCTTGACTCGGCT
This sequence comes from Pirellulales bacterium, assembly GCA_046582885.1. GTDB lineage: Bacteria > Planctomycetota > Planctomycetia > Pirellulales > UBA7805 > JAYZEI01. The sequence goes on from JAYGDO010000389.1 coordinate 38,011, forward strand.
AAGGGTCGCATCGGCGTTTTCCAGACTTGTACGTAAATCGTCAGCCGTCTCGTTTTTATTTAAGATGGGAGAGTTGTTGATCAACTCACCGACGCCGCGAATCAGCGGATTTTCGGCGGCGTTGCCAAGATCGTCCGCGGCCGGGTCGATCCCCTCACGTTGCAGTAACGAGTCAACGTCTGCCGCACCTTTCTGCAGTTCGTTGACGTCGGCTGGCGTCGTGCAGGAGCAGCCGACAAAACTGAAAAGCGTAAACACCGCGAACAGAGCAAAATAAAATGTGTGTGCCACGCGGTACCTGCCCTCTTTTTATGACCGTTGCCTACAATCAGACACTTTGATTATAGGGGGAATGAAAAAGATAGGCAAACATTGTGGCGTTTGGGTGTTTGTTTGTAACCTAAACGCTCACAGTGGTTTAAAATGTATTGTCGATCAGTTGGCGGTGTTCGATTGCCGGTTTTCGACTTCATTTAAATCAACCTCTGCGAGATTTGCCGTCTTTGCGATTGGCGGCACCTGATGGACGCGGAGCGTTCCGGCATGGAAGACGACGGGGTAACACCAGGGAAATGTCCGCTTCAGGGTTGACGACAATCGAAGTTGATTTTTTCGTGCGGCTTGGATTTGTTCCGAGTTTAACCGCAAAGTCATCAGGTCGGTAACGACATACCTTTGGCCGCTGTTGATGACAGATTGTTGGAACAACTCTTTTTCAGCAGGAAAGTAAGCCATCAATGATTCGAGATAAACAAAGCGGGACGGTGGGCGAAGCCCGAGTTTTAGATAGAGGTGGACGAGGTCATTATTAAAGCAGGTTAGTTCGCCATCCTTTAGGTCGAGGTCTTCAAGGTATTTGGCGACCTGGTCGAGGTCGTTCCAATCGGGGTAGCTCAGCCGTGCCAGCTTCGTTTGGATTCCCGGTGTGCTGCCTTCCGTCAAACATTTCCACCAGCAAGAAAGGCGGTTGTGGTGAAACACAGGAGAGAGCAACAGCGCGATGACGAGAAACCCAGCGACGGTTGCGCGCCAGGCGGGCGCCGCGCGGATTACAGACGGGGCGGCGGCCAATATGGTGATCCCCAGCAAAATTGCGGGAGCGTGAACGTAGTCAAACAGGTGTTGAAGGAATAGAGATTGTACAAGCCAAGCTAGATAAAACGCCGCAAACAGCACGCCTGCCCGAGAATGCGCTGGCGATCGTGCGGTGGATGAGCTGCGGAATTGTCGAATTCCCTTCACGATGTAGATGGTTGCTGCCGGAATAGCGACCAAATGCACGAGAATCCATGGGAAGAATCGAAAAGTCATGCTAAGGAAACGTCCGGCTGTCCAGTGTTCTTTGCCGGCCGAAAAATATCGCGGATTCCATTCGGTAAACGTTTCGACGAAGAACGGCCAGGCGCCGGTGGCGTGCATCCAGAGAATGCCGCCGGCACCTGCGATCAGGCCCCCGGCGAGTAATCCCGCGAAGTCGATTGCGATGTATTTCGGACGGCGAACGAACAGCGCGGCAACCAGCCAGCAGGCCAGGGCCGGCAATACAATCATTGGTTTGATCCAAACGCCGGCGCCCCAACATAGTCCTTCCAGGGCGGCCCAGGCGGTTACTTGCGCATTGGACGCCGTCTGCGAACCGGTCAGCCGTTGCAGTTGCAGTTGCCGTAGGTAAATGCCCATCAGTGCCGGCGCGAGTAGCCAAATGTCGCGTTGGCAGTGGTTCCACTCGGAAACCGACAGGTAAAACGTCGTGAGAATCACGGCCGCCCAAGCTTGAATCGCCTTCGGGCGATCGAGCAGGCCAATCCATCTTGCGAGCAAGAATACGATCGTGGCAAAGATCAACATGTCGGCAATGCGGATCGCTTCTACGCCGTCGCCGAGTACCGTCCGGATCCCCGCATGAATCCAAACAACACCCGGCAAGTTCGGTTCGAAGACATCACGGTACAATACACCGCCGTCCATTAGCGTTCGGGCCTGCAGGTCGTACAGCGCGACGTCATCGGTGATCGGCATGCAAACGAACAGCGGGGCATTTGTTGCGATAAGCAGCGCCAGGACGATCCAGCCGGCGGTTGCCGTGGGCCGCAGTTTGAATCGGTGTTGGCCGACAGCTAAATTGTCGTCAGGCGATTGCGTCATGGCTCTACGATCGATTGCGAATCAGAAACGCCGGACCAAGCTTTGTTCGGCCAATGCAGCGCGGCGCCGACCGTGGCCTCCTCCGCCTCGGCGATGTTGACTTTTCGTGCGACGATGAACAATGGCCGCGCGCGGACTTGGTCGTAGATGCGGGTCACGTACTCGCCGAGGATTCCGATACCCAGCGCATTCAGCGCACCGAAAAATGACGCTGTCAATGTGATCGAAGTCCAACCGGGAATGGCCAGTCCCGTAAACAGCTTGTGATAAAGGGTAAAACCAACCAGGCCGAAACAAAGCAAGAGCGCGACGGCCGCGATGGCGTAGAACATCGTCAGAGGAAAAGCCGAAAACGAAAAGATTGCCGATTTCGCCAATCGCCAAAGTCCGCGCAAAGATATGCGGGGCGTGTCATCATGGCGTTTGTGGCGTTCGACAGGCACACCAACTTGTCGGAATCCAACCCACCGCCGCAGTCCCGGAAAGAAACGATCGCGGTCGCACAGGTGCGCGATGTGCACGGCGACCGTACGATCAACCAGTCCGAAGTTTCCGGCGTCCTTGGGGATCGGAATTTGTGAAATCGTGTTCAGCAGGCGATAAAAGCCGGAAAAAAGAGAGCGTTTTAACCAGCTTTCCTTGCGTTGGACGCGAACGGCGTAGACGACCTGAAAGCCCTCACGCCATTTTTCGAGGAAGCGCGGAATTGCCACCGGATCGTCCTGCATGTCCGAGTCCATAATGACGACCGCGTCGCCGCGGGCGTGCAGCAATCCAGCTTGCACGGCGGCCTGATGTCCGAAGTTGCGCGAAAAGTGAACGACGCGGATTCGGGCGTCGCGATTGGCTAAGCGGTCGAGAACTTCGGCGCTATCGTCTTGCGATCCGTCATTGACGAATACGTACTCGAAGTTGTACCCGTTCGCCGCCACCGCGTCATCGATCGACGCAACCAATCGCTCTAGAATTGCCGATTCGTTGTAGAGCGGCAAAACGATCGAAACGAGGGGGGTATCGGACGGCTTCTCGAATCGCGAACCTTGCTGAATCATATTGCCAATGCCGCGGTATGGAGTCGGTTATGCTCCCGCGTAGAGGCCGGGAACTTGCGGGTAACGACTGTTCCAGCGTTAGGTATTGTCTCCGGGGAGCGACTACTCGGCTTCCGTCGTCGGATTCGCCTGCTGGACCGCCACGGCCTCGGGGATGTCAACCTCCTGTACCAAGACGCCGCCAGGACGATTCTGTTCGATGACAAAGCTTCGGAGTTCGAGCAACGCGGGAGCCAACAAAAGAATATACACCGGAGGCGCAAGGCAAAACACGATGGGCAGCAGCAGCTTAACCGATGCCTTATTACCGCGTTCTTCAGCGTTCTGTCTCAGGCTGCGGCGGACGCTTTCGGCGTAATCATGAAACGCGGCTGCCACATTCGCTCCCAGCTGTTCGGTTTGCCCAATCAACGCAGCCAGTGATTGTACGTCGGGAATGTCGATACGTTTGGCAAATTGCCCCAACGCCTGATCGAACGAACCGGCTTCCATCTGTCGCCGCACGATTATCAACTCGCAACCCAGGTCGGGATGCGTTGCTGAGATTTCGCGGCTGACGTGTTCCAGTGACTGAACCAGCGGCAAACCACCGGTCATGGACATCGTAATCATGTCGAGGGCATCGGGCATGGCGAACTGTATGCGGCGGAGGCGACCGTTGGCTTGTGCACGCAACAGGAGTCGCGGGATCGAGTACATCAGAACGGTGATGACAATGCCTATCGCCAGTATTGGCGTTTGAAAACCGGGATTGCGGTCGACGACCGCGAAGTAGATTAACGCGGTTAACGTAGCCCAGCCGATGATCAGCGAGTTTCGAATGGCCAGGTATTCTCGCAGGGCGTACCGATGATAGTGGCCTGCCCGCATCAAATCCTTCTTCAAGGTCTCTTTGGATTCGAAGAAGATGGGGATGAACAGTGACAGGGCATGAGTCAGCGGCCCAAATGCGAGCGATCTTTGGTTGAGTTCGTTTGTCCGTCGTCCCGAGAAGAGCCGATATACCGCGAAAAATAAGATCGCGATCAGGAGGAAGACTCCAAGAGAAATTAATTCGACGTTCGTACCAACGTTCGTGCCAACGTTCATGCCAATGACCTTTGTAAATTGAAGTCGCCTTGCCGCCATTTCGCGTGTCGGTCAGCAGCTTCGGTGCCTCAAGTTTAAGTGCTCGGCGTAGCTTTTTTCGGTGATAAAAGGTTTTGGACAATACAGGCTTCTTACGGCCGCGATCAATCACAAATTGTGTGTCTTAGTAGTCTGTCCGCAGCATTCTTACGATCCAGACCAGTCCGACGACTTCCAGAAATATGGCCATCATTAACATTGATTGTCCGAGCGGGCTTACGGTGAGGCCGCGAACGTAATCCGGTTCCGCAAAGAAAAGATAAATGAACAATAGGGGGCCGATGGACGCGATCAAACTGGCCGACATACGACCCGCAGCGGTCGATGCCCGCATCTGCCGACGATAGGTCAATCGTTCGCGAATGACGCCGGCGAGACGTTCCAACGTCCAGCCCAGATTACCACCCGTTTGCCGGTGGATCGTCAGGGTGGTTGTGAAGATTTTCATATCGGTTATACGAACTCGATGCACGAGCGCCTTCATGACGCACTCCATCGAGAGTCCCATGGCAAGTTGGTTGGCACACCGACGGAATTCGACCGCGAGTGGTTCCGGTGACTTTTTTCCCGCCAACTGGACTGCCTGATCCAGGCTTTCCCCCGCCCGCACGGCACGAGCAAGCATCTCCAGCGCTGGCGGCAATTGTTCCTGCAATTGACGGATGCGGCGACCGCGGGTATGCATCAAAAGAACTAGCGCGACCGCCATTCCAATCAAGACACCGATGGTGGCTGCGACCGGCGCCTCGCTGGAAAGGAGGACGATGCCGCCGACAAGAGCTCCCAGAAAAATCATCGCCAAAATGGCGGTTACAGGTGCCCAAGATACGCCGGATTCGATGATCAACCGGTAGAACCAGTGGTCAAATCTGCCGATCACAGTCCGCGGCGCCGGGGCGCGACGATCCAGAGGCAATTGACTCAGCTGAATTTTCTGCCCGGTTGCCGCCTGGCGGGCCACATTCATGTCCTGCAGCACCAGCAGTATTGCGGCGAGTCCAAAACAGAATGCTCCAAATACCAAGATCGCAATAATTGTAGGACTCACGTTTGCGATTCTCCTCGTTCAGTCAATGCCGTGCCCTATGGCGACAGGCGGTTCTAGACAGTTAGGCGTTAAAATGTTGCGGTCGCGAAGATTTCCTCGGAGAGATCCGCGCCACTCGCCCGCAGCCGATCCAGACATTTCGGGCGGTATCCGGTGGCGTAGAATCGTCCGACGGCTTCGCCGTTTTTGATTCCGGTTTGTTCGAATCCGAAGATGTCGTTCGTTTGAAAGGTGTCATTCTCGATTTCGACAATCTCAGAAATCCGCATGATGCGTCGCGCACCACCTTTCAGACGGGCCAGGTGGACGACCAAGGTGATCCCGGCCGTGATGTACTGGCGGACGACTGAAATCGGCATATCAAAACCGGTCATGGCGACCATCATTTCCAGGCGTGCGAGCGCATCCAGCGTATCGTTGGCATGAATCGTGGTCAGCGATCCCTCATGACCAGTGTTCATTGCTTGCAACATGTCGAGCGCTTCGGCACCACGGACTTCGCCGATGAGAATTCGATCAGGACGCATACGCAAACTGTTGCGGACCAAGTCTCGTTGGGAAATCTCACCGCTTCCTTCGGTATTGGGATTTCGAGTTTCCATGCGGACGACGTGCGGATGTTGCAGAATTAGTTCCGCGGAATCCTCGATCGTGACGATCCGCTCGTCGTGCGGAATGAACGCGGATAAAGCATCCATCAGGGTCGTCTTTCCGGAGCCCGTACCGCCGGAGATCAAAAAGCTGATGCGTGATTCAACGGCGGCAGCAAGAAAATCAACCATTTGTGGCAGCACGGACCCATTCGCCGTCAGATCGCCGATCGTCAAAGGGCTGAGGCCAAAACGACGAATCGAAAGCTTCGGCCCAGATAGCGCCAATGGCGGCACGACCGCATTAATACGCGAACCGTCCGGCAATCGTGCATCGACCATGGGACTCACTTCGTCAATTCGACGGCCAACTTGAGCTACGATACGCTGGATGATACGCATAACATGCTGATCGTCGGCAAAGACAACGTCGGTCAATTCGAGACGTCCTTGACGCTCTACGTAAACTTGGTGCGCGTTATTGACGAGAATGTCAGAAACGCTCGGATCACGCATGAGAACTTCGAGCGGCCCGAGTCCAAAGACTTCATCGACCAATTCGGCAATCATTCGCTGCTGATCGATGTCTTTGAGCGTCTTGCGACGGAAACGACAGAGCTCCTCAGCCAGGCGGATGATTTCCGATCGGAGTTGCTCTTCGTCAATCTGCCCGATCATGGACAGATCAAGCGACTCGACCAGCT
>JAYGDO010000332.1:0-10142 GCA_046582885.1 Pirellulales bacterium
ATGCGTCACGCGCCGGCGGGCTCCACCAAGATGCTCAGCGGACGGATTCTCAGGGCAAACCTATACGACCGTGCTTTGGATCAGGATGCCGTCGCAGCCTCGGCGGGCGTTGAGAGCAATTTCGTTTCCAATCAGGAAATTATTGCGTCCCTTTCGGACGGCGAACGGACGCGGCGCAGCGAACAACAAAAACTGCTGGCCGCTGCCACGACGCGCCGCACAGCGCTGGCGGCGGCGACGGCCAAATCCAAGGTGTATACCGTCAGGGCCCGCAATCCCGGGCCCATGCGCGTACATATTCGCGGCAGCGTTACCGATTTTGGCGACGAGGTGGCTCCCTCCGGCGTGGCGGCGTTGGCGGAGGTCGAGGCGGATTTCGGCCTGGCCAACAACGCTCCTGACGCAGACCGCCGAAGGAAACTCGCCGAGTGGGTCACCAATCAGAAAAACCCACTTTTCACCAGGGTGATGGTCAATCGCGTCTGGCATTATCATTTCGGCACGGGCATCGTCGACACGCCGAATGACCTTGGATTCAACGGCGGCCGGCCCAGCCACCCGGAACTGTTGGAATGGCTGACTGTAAAGTTTATCACCAGCGGCTACCGCCTCAAATCGCTGCACCGGTTGATCGTGACGTCCGCGGCCTATCGGCAGGCGTCGTCGTTTAACAAGACCGCGTACGCCAAGGATGCCGGCAATCGTTTGCTCTGGCGCTATCCACCCAGGCGCATTGAGGCGGAAGTTTTGCGTGACGCGATCCTGCAAATTTCCGGCGCGCTAAACAGGGCGGGCGGGGGCCCCGGCTTTGAGGATGTGACGATTACGTCCAATAATGGCACCACGTATTATGCGCCTATTGATCGGGAAAGCGATGCACACCATCGGCGCACCGTCTATCGTTTCAGCCCCCGGGGCGGCCGCAGTTCTGTACTCGATACCTTCGATTGCCCCGATCCCTCGACCGCCGCCCCCCGCCGCAGTGTTACGACAACACCGCTGCAGGCTCTCAGCCTGCTGAACAATGCGTTTGTGTTGCGGATGGCGGAGTTGTTTGCAAAGCGAGTCCAAGACACCAGCGGCGAGGAAGTCCGGGCCCAAATCTCGACGGCGTGGCAATTGGCACTCGGCCGAACACCCGACGAAACCGAATACCGTTCCGCCGCCAAATTGGTTGCCGACCACGGCTTGGCTACCCTGTGCCGGGCGCTTTTTAACAGCAACGAGTTTGTCGTCATCGAATAATGGCCGCACCGCGGTCAGTGACCGCCGGAAGAAAAAAATGTTTGAGCAATCTACCATCGACCGACGCGGACTGCTGAATAGGGGCGTTCACGGCATTGGGGCGACGGCGCTGGTCAGCCTGCTTCAGGCGGACGGTATTTTGGGCGCCGAGGATGAGGGTTCGACAGCGGAGTTTCCACAATTTGCTCCGAAGGCCAAGCGGGCAATTCACATCTGCCTCGTCGGTGGGATGAGCCACATCGACTCCTACGACTACAAACCGGCGCTGACGGAAATGCACGGAAAATCGTTGAAAACGAACGAAAAGCCCGACATTTTCTTCGGCCAGGTCGGGTTGCTGCGGAAGAACGACTGGGAATTCAAGCAACGGGGCCAAAGCGGACTGTGGATGTCTGAAATGTTCCCGCATATTGCAGCCGAATGTGCGGACGACCTGACGGTCATTCGCTCGATGGTCTCGGAGTCGGCGAACCATACGCCGGCGCTGTTTTTCGCCAACAGTGGATTTGAATTTAACGGCTTTCCATCTATGGGCAGTTGGCTCTCGTTCGGGTTGGGCAACGAATCCGAATCGCTACCGACCTATGTCGTGCTGCCCGACGCTCGCGGAGGTCCCAACGGCGGCGCTTCAAATTGGACGAGTGGTTTCTTGCCAGCCCAGCACCAGGGTGTTGTTTTTCGAGGCGGCAAACAGCCCGTCCGCGATTTATTTCCTTCTCGACCGACACCAGCAGGCGCGGATGCCGACGTCCGTAATTTTTTGAAAATCATTAACGAAAAACATCTGAATCGAGTTGGGCAGGACGAGTTGCTGATGGCGAGAATTCGCAGCTATCAGTTGGCCGCCCGCATGCAGCTGTCCGTGCCGGAAGTAAGTGAACTGGCCGACGAGCCCGAAAGTCTTCGGAAATCCTACGGTCTGGATAACGGCGCCACCGCAGAATGCGGGCGACGCTGCCTGTTAGGACGACGCCTGCTAGAGCGCGGAGTCCGTTTTGTGCAGATCTTTTCCGGTGGCCCTATCGCGGGCAGTCCGCGCGCCAGCTGGGACGCGCATGAAAACGTAAAGCAAAACCACACAGCCGAGGCGACGAAAATCGATCAGCCCGTTGCTGCACTACTCAAAGACCTAAAGAATCGCGGCATGCTAAGTGACACGCTGGTTGTCTTTACCACAGAATTCGGACGCACACCATTTGCACAATCAGCCGCGAATAAAGTCGGTCCGGGACGCGATCACAATCGCTACGCCTTTTCATGCTGGATGGCCGGAGCCGGATTAAAACCCGGAATTGCCTACGGCACCACGGACGACATTGGTTGGAAAGTCGCCGAAAACCCTGTAAGCTGGCACGACTTTCACGCCACGCTGCTGCACCTATTCGGCATCGATCACAAACGACTGACGTTTTATCACAACGGCATTCAACGTCGGCTAACGAACGTACACGGAAATGTCGTTCGCGACATTTTGAGCTGATGAGAAACGCAAACTCCATCGCTAATGTCGGCGATTATAGACTGCGGAGATACGCCAGCAGCGCCGCCGACTCGTCCTCCGAAAGCGGTTCGGCCAGCTTGTGCCTGACGAGCAGCAGTACGTCCTCCAGGCTAGAGGCTCGGCCGTCGTGAAAAAACCTCGCCCGCTGGCTGACGCCGCGAAGCGACGGAGGATTGAACGATCTTCGCTTGCGCTCGTCGGCCAACCCGACGTCAAACGTCCGCTTCGAAGTAAAAAGCGGGGACTTGTGGCAATCTTCGCAACCATGTGACCGGAACACGACTCGGCCGCGATGAACGGCATCTCGATTTTTTGGCGGCGGAGCTGGCGGAGGAGGCAGGCTCTCGAGAAATGCCACCAGATCCAATGCCTGGCCGTCGTCAAGCGGGCCGCCATGCATCGTCGTGAGAACCGAGCTGCGCACTTGTTCACCTAGCGATGCCACGCGCCCCGTCCAGCCCCAGGGCCCGGTATCTCTGGTTCCCAGCAGCGATGGCACCCGCTTCGGCGCCCCGTAATCGCCGTCGCCCAGCGTATCAACCAACAATCCGCCACTATGGCCATCCGGATGGCAGCTGTGGCAACTCATCCAACCGTCGTGTGAAAGGCTGGCGTCGTAAAAAAGTTTTTCGCCCCGTTCGGCGGCCGTCAATTCGGGCGCCGGCCCTAGCGAAATCGTCTTATCGAGCTTCCCCCGTTTTAGGTCAATAATCGAGACCGAGTCACCGAACCGATTCGCGACGTAAAGGGTTCCCCGACCGAAGGCCAAGGCCTCTGGTCTCTCACCGACCGAGATACGCTTTACATATCCGCCGTGACACACGGCGACTTCGCCGACTCCGGACAACGCTACCGCCGATGTCCCCCCGGGGCCGGTAATCACCCCGGCGGGATCTCCCGTGGCTCCGCCGATGTTGCCGTGTGCGTGGAGCCAACCGTTTACCTCGCGGCGGAAATTACCGCTGAGGAACTTATCAACGTCCAGCACCTGGACCACGTTTTTGACCATGCGGCCCCAATGCAGTTCTTCATAATCCGCCAGCGTGTGGATCATCTGCTGGTGCGCGACATGGAGTCGTTTTCCGTCCGCGGTGACAGCGAGGCCGCGGATATTGTGCGCCTCGAGTTCGCGCACGCCCCCCAACTTCCACCGCTCAACGTCTACGATGGCAATTTGCCCGCCAAACGCATCCGCAATCAGCAGCGTCTTGTTATTGTCGAGCAGCAGCAACTCCTGCGGTGCAAATGGCAGGTGCATCGACTTGAAATGCTCGGCGCGCTCGTACTGCTTATCGAAGGTGACCGCCATCACCCGCCGCGGCCATTTGGCCGTCAGGTAGACCTCTCGCCGGTCGGTCGCCACGCACACCTTTGAAGGGTCCACAGGCAGTTCGGCAATCGGCCTGACCAACGCCCCTTGGCCGGCCAAAGAAACCTTCAATAATCGACGCTTCGCGTCATCGACAACCAGTATCTCGCCCGAACTGTTGAGCTTAGCCATGTCGGCGATTCGCTCGGCAACTGCATGCTCAGCGACAATGCGCGAGTCGGCCAATTCGACGACCGTGATCGTCCCGCTGCGACGATTGCCGATCTGCAAACTCTCATTCGCGACGATCAAGGCGACCGGTCGGCGGAGATGCTCCGCCAAGTTGGGTACCTGCCGTTGCGTATCCTCACCAAGCCCCGGGCAAGTTATGCCAACCGAACCGGACGCTAGTATCAACGACAAAATCCGCAGGCAAGCGGGTTGCAACGGCGACTCCCCTAACGAAACCATTTTTTTGTCCGCAGCCAAGCTGCATCGTCTATTAGAACCACTGCGCAAAAATGAATCAACGCATACTTGGCGTCGAAGTGGTCTCGAACTGCGCGGCCGTTCAATTCGTCAGATCATCTCGCGACAATATTGGCTCGGAGGCCTGTCGAGGATATCTGCACGATTCCTCCGGCAGCAACGCGGTCAAAGAATCGCGCCGATCGCCCGACCTTGGCTTAACGGCAGTGGACGACCTTCTTCGTTCTGCACAAGAGTTGCCGGATTGATGCCGAGGCAATGCAAAATGGTTGCCGTAATATCTTTCGGCTCAACACGACCCTCGACCGGTTCTGCGGCATTGAGATCTGATTTGCCGTGGACAACTCCGCCCCGGACTCCGCCACCGGCTAGGGCGAGCGAAAAAACGCGGCCCCAATGATCCCGTCCGGCCTTCTTGTTGAATTTGGGCGTGTGGCCAAACTCGCCAACCCAGGCGACGAGCGTGTCGTCCAACAGACCGCGTTGGTCCAAATCCTGAATTAATGCCGAAAATGACTGGTCCATAATGGGCATTAAATGGTCTTTGAGCGAAAAATTGTGCTTTTCGTGCGTATCCCAACTGCCGTGGTTCGGCTTGCCCTCGATCCGCTGCCAATTGACCTGAACCAGACCGACTCCGTGTTCCACCAATCGGCGCGCCAGCAGAACAGACTGCCCGAACTTCGTCATTCCGTAGCGCTGGCGAGTCTTGTCCGACTCCTCGTCGATTCGAAATGCGGTCCCTTGTTTGTGCGAAAGCAAGCCGAACGCCTGATCGTTTAGTAAATCCTGGTCGACTGTCTGATAGTGGGGCAGGGCGCTATTTAACTTGCCCAACAACTCCCGCCTCGCGGTTAGGCGATCCAGTGAAATACTTTTAATCAGCGACAGCGTCGGTGGCCGAAAATTTTCAGCTGATGGATCGCAGCGAATCAGCCACGGGTCAAAATTGCGCCCGAGAAAACCGGCGTCCTGGCCCGGCCAAAGTATCTCACCCACGTTCGCGATGTGATGGGGAATGGTAATCGCGGACGGTAGGCCGTGGCGATCGGGCAGAAACCGGCGGACCATCGCGCCCAAACTGGGGTGAAAATTCGGCTTCTGGGCGGTTGCGTTTTCACGATTCCTCGGTTGGTGGGGAACGCCGGTCAGCATTTGATAGCCACTCGTTGAATGAGCGTTATCGCCACTCACCACCGCCCGCAGCACCGCGATTTTTTCCGTCAACATGGCGGTTTGCGGCATCAGTTCGCCAACGTGCAGGCCCGGAGTCTTGGTGGCGATCGCGCCGTACGTGCCGCGGACATCGATCGCTGCGCCGGGCTTGGGATCCCATGATTCGTGCTGCGGCGGGCCGCCGGTCAGCCAAAACAGGATAACTGATTTGGCGGTTGCTTTGTGCAGGTTCGACTCGTCACCGCCCGCCGACAATGCCTGTAGCGCAGGCAAACTCAGTCCCATCGCCGAAACCGCCCCGATCCGCATCGCTTCACGCCGCGAAACGCCATCGCATAATTTTAATCGAGTATCGCGGAGACTGAACACCAACGACTCCTTCCGAGTTGGCCCGACGAGTGGCCGGCTGATGCTGCCGGATTATAACAGAACTTGTCCTTCGTGCCGCAGTCTGTAAAGTGCCGCCGGTTCCAGGCCGGCGCCCTTTCATCGGACCTGCCGGGCTAGGCAATGATCTCCTGACGGACCTTACCTTCATCGGTAGGCCCAATCAAGCGGGAATTAAGGCCGCTACGCAGCACGCCGAACTTGTGGGGGTCCAAACCGAGCAGATGCAGCACAGTGGCCTGAAAATCGCGAACGCCCAGCGGATTTTCGGCAGGATAATACCCGATTTCGTCCGTCGAACCAAAGTTAAGGCCGCCGCGGATTCCGCCGCCGGCCATCCACATCGTCATGGCGAAGGGGTGATGATCCCGGCCGACAAATTTGCCGTACCGGCCCCCGCGATTTTCGCGCATCGGCGTGCGTCCGAATTCACCGCCCCAGATAACCAGCGTCTCGTCCAATAAGCCGCGTTCTTTGAGATCGCGAATTAAGGCCGCAATCGGACGGTCGATCTGTTTGGCCTTAACCGGCAAATGCGTCTTGGCATCTTCGGGTTGCGATGCTCCGTGATGATCCCATCCCCAATCGAACAACTGTACAAATCTCACGCCGGATTCAACCAAACGGCGGGCCAACAGGCAGTTGTTGGCAAAGGCTGGGTCGTCCGCTGCGGCCAACGGCTTGTCGCCCACAGACTTCGTATCGGCCGTCGACTCGGCACCCGGCCTCGCGCCGTACATCTCGAGGGTCTCCTTTGACTCTCGCGAAATATCCATCACCTCGGCTGCCGTCGTCTGCATGCGAAACGTCAATTCGTACTGTGAGATACGGGACACCGTTTCCGGATCGCCGACTTGACGGTACTGGATTTCGTTCAACTCTCGAAGCGCGTCGAGTTGCCGGCGGCGCGTGCCCCGGTCCAGTCCTGGCGGATTCGAAAGGTACAGCACGGGGTCGCCCGTATTGCGACACTGCGTTCCTTGATAAACACTCGGCAAAAAACCGCTTCCCCAAACACTCTTGCCTGCGCTCGGCGTCTTGCCGCCGGAGACGAGAACCATAAACCCCGGGAGATTTTCATTTTCCGTTCCCAGTCCATAGGTCACCCAGGATCCCATCGACGGGCTGCCGAATCGAGGGTCACCCGTGTGCAATAACAACTGCGCCGGGGAGTGATTGAATTGGGTCGTGAACATCGAACGAATCACGCACAACTGGTCCGCTACCGTCGCGACGTGTGGCAACAACTCACTGACCCACGTTCCCGACTGGCCATGCTGCTGAAATTCAAACAGCGGGCCCATCATCACGGGATTGGCCTTGGGATGAATAAAGGCGAAACGCTTGCCGTCTAAATACTGCTTGGGGCACGGCTGCCCGTCGTGCTTTTTCAGGACCGGCTTGTAGTCGAACAATTCCAGCTGCGTCGGCGAGCCGGCCATGTGCAGATAGATCACATTCTTTGCTTTGGCCGCAAAATGTGGCTTGCGGGCCGCGAGGGGCGCGGCGGCGGACGCCTCCTCAGCCGTCGCCCCGGCGCCCGACATGGCCGCCAGCGCCAAACCGCCCAGACCGACTCCGCTGCGGCCGAGAAAATGACGGCGGGTAACCGCCCGTAAATACTGTTCGTACACATCCACGGATTCACCCCCTGGAAAGCGTTTCATCGAGATTCAGCAGCACACTTGCGACGACCGTCCACGCAGCCATCTCCGCTACGTCCGCGCCGTCGGGAAGTGGGCCGAGTGGATTGGTGGCCATTTTGTGCGCCGCATCTTTGTGCTGTCGATAGTGGAGAAGTTGCTCCTCGAACAACTGCAGGATGCGACTGGCCTCCCCCTCGGCAGGGCGGCGCGCCGTGATCAATTGCCATGCAAACGCCGCACGTTGTTTCGCGCCGACCTCTTCGACGACGCGGCGGGCAACCGCCTGCGCAGCTTCGGTAAAGACGGGGTCGTTGAGCGTCACCAGTGCTGCCGTGACCGTGTTGGTACGGATGCGACGCGGCAGACAAATTTCACCACTACCGGCATCGAACAGCAGAAACGATGGATAGGGCGTCGTTCGCTTGGAAAAAGTGTACAAGCCGCGGCGATAGCGATCCCGGCCCTGGCTGGTTACCCAATGGTCCGTGTTATAGACCGTTTTCCACACGCCGTCCGGTTGTGGCGGCATCACAGGCGGACCGTATAGGTTGCGGCTGAGTAGCCCGCTGACCGCCAGCGCCTGATCGCGAATCATCTCGGCGTCAAGCCGAAACCGCGACCCGCGGCCCAGCAGTCGATTCCGCGGATCGCGATCGAGTAATTGCCTGTTGACCCGTGACGATTGGCGATAGGTGGCCGACATGACGATCGTTTTAAGCAGTTTCTTCTGCGACCACCCATGTGAGTCGCGAAATTCAATCGCCAACCAATCCAGCAACCCCGGATGGCTGGGTGGTTCGCCCTGGGTACCGAAGTCTTCTTCGGTCTCAACCAATCCCGCGCCGAACAGCCGGGACCACATTCGATTGGCCGTCACCCTCGCGGTCAACGGATTTTCGCGGTCCATTAACCACCGCGCCAGGCCTAACCGGTTCATGGGTGCGCCGGCCGGGATCGAGTGCAGCGATTGCGGAACTCCCGCACGAACTTCGTCGCCCTGATTGAGGAAGTCGCCTTTAATCAACAGCCGCGTCGCCCGGCGGTTTTGTTCCGGCAATTCCTGCAGCACCGGCACGGCCGGAGGCTTCATCGCCACCGCCTTCTGCTCCCGTAGCTCCTGCAGTTCAGCAACCTTCTTCCGTGCCGCGTCGCCACCATCGGTCGATTCCCTAAGCTGTTTCTTCGCGGTTGCCAACTGTTTGCTAAGCTCTCGATGCTGTTGGTAATAGAATTCAGAAGGCAGTGCCAGCTTGGGCGCATCGTCGTAGCGGTCGGCGTCAGCCGTTTGATTGAAAAAATCAAACAACTGGTAATACTCGGTTTGGGAAATCGGATCGTACTTATGGGAATGGCACTTGGCACATCCCACCGAAAGCCCCAGCCATATTAGTCCTGTGGTATCGACGCGATCCTTCACGGCGGCCACGCGAAACTCTTCGTCGTCCGTTCCGCCTTCGGTATTGGTCATTGTGTTGCGGTGAAATACCGTGGCCAACTTTTGCTGCGACGTTGTCTGGGGCAACAGATCGCCCGCGAGTTGTTCGGTGGTGAATTGATCGTACGGCATGTCGTCATTGAGAGCTTTGATAACCCAGTCTCGCCAGGTCCAGACGGCGCGCGGGCGGTCTTTTTCATATCCCTGCGTATCCGCATAGCGGGCCAGATCCATCCACACCCTCGCCCAACGTTCGCCATAATGCGGCGAGTCAAGCAATCGATCGACAAGCCCTTCGTAGGCCCCCGGAGACCGATCCTCAATAAATCGCCCGACTTGCTCTTGCGTTGGCGGTAAGCCGGTCAGATCAAAGCTCAGCCGCCGCACCAAAGTATGGCGGTCCGCATCCGCCGACGGCTGCAATCCCTCCGCCTCCAGCCGCGCCAGCACGTAATGATCGATTGCATTCTTGGGCCATGAACCGTCGCCGACTTTCGGCAGCGGACCGCGTCTGGGATTTTGAAATGCCCAGTGTTGTTCGTACTTTGCGCCCTGATCGATCCAGCGCCGCAGCAACCCGATTTCCTTCTCCGTCAGCTCGCGACCCGAGTCGGCCGGCGGCATGCGTTCGTCGGGATCGCCCGAAGTAACACGAGCAATTAAACCACTTTGATTACTCTTGCCCGCCACGACTGCTGGCATCTCATCGCGATCGGCTGTCGCGCCGCTTCGCGTATCCAGCCGAAGCTTGGCCTTACGGTGTTTCGCGTCGTGTCCGTGACACGAAAAACAATTCTTCGCCAGGATGGGCTGAATCTGGCGAGCAAACTTGACCTCGTCGCCCACACCCATGCGCGCTGAAAACAGAATCACCAACGACAAGCCAAGTTTGTTCATCATTCGCCTCGCCACATCTTGGGCCCAAAGCCCCGCCGCACAAACAGGTAGACCATG
>JAYGDO010000566.1:0-4852 GCA_046582885.1 Pirellulales bacterium
AGGAGTAACCCATGAACCGAGCGCGCCAAACGCTTCTCGTTTTAATCTTCTCCGTGCCAGCCGTACTTTGGGCGGAGGCCGCTGCACACTTTACGGATGTCACCGCGGCGTCGGGAATTCGCGCAAACACGAAGCATCGCCCCGGACAGCCCCAATACGGCACGCAGCGTCCGCACGGTGTGGCGGTCGAGGACTTTGACGGCGACGGCAAAATGGACTTCATCCTTGTTTGCTTCGGTGAGCCGTACGTACAACTGTTCCGCAATCTGGGCGGTCTGCGTTTCGCCGACGTCACGAAAGCGTCGGGTTTGGAGTCCTTTCGGGGCTGGGGAACCGGTGCCGCGGTAGCCGATTTTGACCGCGATGGCATCTTGGACGTCTACTTGACCTCGGTTCAGTTTGATCGCGACCGCCGCGACGTGACGCCGGCGGGAAACGAGAGCCGCCTTTACAAGGGCCTGGGCAAATGCAAGTTCAAAGACGTTAGCGAATCGTCCGGCACCTTGCTCACAAGACCGGGCCGCTGCTGCGCTTGGTCGGACGTCGACGGAGACGGCTGGGTCGAATTATTTGTCGCCTGCCCCTATTCGCCCAGCGTGCTGTTTCGCAACAACCGGAACGGTACGTTCACGGACATCACCAAGCACGCGGGCGTCGGCTTGGCGGAACGGGCCAGCCTGGGATGCGCGTTCGGCGATGTGGACGGCGACGGCCGTGACGATCTGTTTGTGGCCAATTATTATTCGCAGCCCAGCGCGCTGTTGAAAAATCTCGGTGGCGGAAAGTTTGCCGACATCACGAAAACCGCCGGGCTCGACCGCAAGTCGGCCGGGGTCGGCTGTGTCTTCGCCGACGTCGACAACCGGGGGCGGTTCGACCTCTACGTGACGACCGATTCGTGGCTGTCCGGAGCGAATTACACCGAAGAGCAGCTGTTGGCGGGCGGCAACACCGTCGAACCGAACATGCTGTACGAGAACGACGGCAGCGGCCGCTTCAAGCCGACCAGCGTCGAGACGCTGTTGCACAAGACGCTCTCACACGATGCGGTTCTGCAGGACTTGGATCACGACGGCTGGATTGACATCTACGTGGGCGTCGATGCGATTCCCACCGGCAACCGCTTCGCCACACACAAGGGGGGGAATCCGGCCTGGAGCCGGAACGGCGGAAAGTGGACAGAGGTCCGTAAGGAGTGGGGCGTCGGCTTCGAAGCCAACTGCGTCTGCGTACCCGCCGCCGACTTCGACAACGACGGCGATTTGGACCTGCTACTGGTAAATTTCTACAAGAACGTCGTGCTCTATCGAAATAACACCAACGACAACAACTGGATCAAGGTCAAGCCGGTTGGAGCCAAGACGAATTCGGACGGGATCGGCGCCCAGGTTCGCCTCTATCGCGGCAGCGGCGGCGAAAATATTCTGGCCGGCACGCGAGCCATTCAATCGGGGGCCGGCTACGGGCGGTCGTCGCCCCTGGAGGCCCACTTCGGCTTGGGTCGCCGGCCGGCCGAAACGTACCGCGTCGAGGTGTTCTTCCCGGCCACAAAAAAGTCGGTCACGAAAGAAGCCGTCAAGCCGGGCCAACGCGTCGTCGTGAAGGAGGGATAAGCGATGCGGCCAGCCCAAAATTCAATGATCGCGCGGAAACGGTCGAGAGTCTGCCGTATGAAATCGTGCGTCGGAACGGTTTTGAGTTTTCGGCACCTCCGACGCCAGCTGGCCGCTTAACGAGATTTTTAGAGAACATTAGATATTCGACGAACGCGGGCTACTGCCGGGAGTTTTTTGACGGTGCCGCCGAGATTCCGATCGCGGCCAAAAGGAGTCGACGATGGATGACATGACCCGACGCCAGGCGCTGCAGACCGGTGCGGCGGTCGCAATGTCGACCTGCCTTACGTCGTCGAGAACGGTTTTTTCAAATGAAGAATCCAACGCGCCGATACAGACGGAGGCGGATCCCACCCGCTTTCTTACCATGCTGGGAAATTGGCACGGCGCCGAGAAGCCGGGATTCTTGGATTACATCGACCAGATCGATCCCGAAGCAATTCAGATTGGTTTTTTTGGACCGCAGTGCTATTCGTTGATCGAAACCGAGCAGTTCGACAAAACATTCGGCCCGCCGCCGGCACGAGGGACACAGCCGGCGCTGGAGGGTTGGCGGAAAATCATCGACGAAGCACACCGCCGCAAACGAAAAGTTATCGGACAGTTCGCCTTCACGCTGTTCTGGGGCGACGAAACGGAAGGCAATGGCCTGTTTGAGTATTACGATCGCCATTGGAACCGGCAGCGACTGGGGCCGCGTCCCGGTAAGAAACTCGCCGACATGATGCAGGTGCTGCCGACGGGCGGACCGGTCATCGGCCCCGATCCGAAGCAGACGCGACTGGCTCTGGGCCGCGGAAACATCCCGAACCGTTACGGCTGTTTTAACAACCCGGACTGGCGGGCATTGTGCAAGGCGATGGTCAAGGCCGCCATCGACATCGGCATCGACGGGCTGATGACCGTTTTCAACTTTCGCTACACCTGCCACTGTTCGCACTGCCAGGAGTCGTTTCGAGCGTATCTAAAAAAACAGTACCCGGCCGGCGAACTCAAACGGCGATTCGGTATCTCGGAATTGGAGAAGCATCCATTCGAAATCATTCCGGGATTTACGTCCCCCGATTGGAGCCCGTTGGCCATCGAAGCCCACCGCTGGACAGACCTGTCGCTGCAACGCGCCTGGAACGAGGTCTTCGTCGAATATGGCCGTTCGTTGAAGAAAGACTTGATCCTCGGCGCGTGGTATCACTGCCATTGGCTCCAGCCGGGCTTCGAACCCTCGACCAACCTGATCAAGGGGGACGAACGCGTCACGCTCCCGCTGCGTCAGTGCGCAACGGGGGACAGTTATTTGTGGTATTGCTTCGGCACCAACGCGATTCGAGCGAGGCCGGAGCAGGGCTCCCTGGGCGATTCCGCTCTGGAAAGCAAATATATGTTTGCGCTGACGGGCGGCCGGCCCTTCATCCCCAACAAATACGACGCGCAGCGCCCGCGGTTGACGATGGTCGAGGGGCCGGCCTTCGGTGGAATTTGCCGCGGCATGCACTGGCCCAACGGACCGGGCCCGCACGTGCCCATGTACCGCCAATACTACGGATTTCTCCGCCGCAATGCGGACTTCTACCACCCGGTGGAAAGCTACGCCGAGGCGGCCTTAATCCTGCCTCGCAAGGCGTCGTTTCACGGCGACATCAGCGTCCTCGATCCCATCCAGGCATTGGGACGCGGCCTGTTGGCGGGCCACGTTTTGTTCGACGTGGTTGCAGACGAAGCAGTTACGCTCGAAAAACTCGCCAGATACCGGCTGGTACTTTGCCCGCACGTCCGCTACCTGGACGACCCACAACTTGCGGATTTGTTGGATTACGTCAAAACAGGCGGCACGCTCTACGCCATCGGCGAACTCGGCTCGCGACGATTCGATGGGGGCCGGCGGCCGAAGGCCGCAATGGAGCCCTTCGGCCGGCAATCGGCGCAACCAACTAAAATCGGCGGCGGAAAGGTTTGGCGGCAGCCCGTTCCGGCGGATCTGCAGAAGTACCTGAAAACCGTTCGCAACGGAACCCGATGGACCGCGCTGACGTCTCTGGATGTCAAACTCTCAGAAGTCGACGCGAGTTGGAAAGTGCAGGTCAATGCGTTCCACCAGCCCCAACGCCGCCGGATAGTTTTGCACCTGCTCAATTACGATTACGCCGAAACTCAGGGCATCGAAGTCGAACCGGCGGCCTTCGCCCCGCCCGCATCGGTTCGCCTGCAACTGCCTGCAGGCGCCGCCGCGCGGCAAATTCGATTCCTCACGCCGGAAGCAGAGCCGGTCGAATTGCCGGCCGCCGGCAAGACGGGCATTGCCGCGTTCGAGACGCCGAAGTTTTATGTGTACGGTGTCGCTGTCATCCAGTACTGAAGTCAACCGGTGCGTTGATGCACATAACAAAGCGAAGAATCCAGCAAATAACCGTCGCCTGGGCCACGTTGATGGCGGTGGTCTGTCCGGCAATACGACTACCCGCTGACGACGGCTCCGGTCCGCCGAAACCATACGGTATTAATAAACGCGTTCTCTGGACAAAGTCCCGCGTCATCGGTCGCCCGGAACCGCCGCCGCCATTTCGGCTCGAACGAGTTTTCCCCAAGCTCAAATTCTCACAACCCGTCTATCTGATTGCCGAACCGGACAGTCAACACTGGCTGGTCTTGGAGCGGAACGGAAAAATCTTCCGGTTTCCCAACGATCCGCAGGTTGCCAAAGCCGAGTTGTTCATGGATTTGGGACGGCAGGCCTACTCGCTGGCCTTCCATCCGGAATACCGCAAGAACGGCTTGTTGTTCATGTATAGCGAGGCGCCGAAGGACGAAACCAACGTCCGCCGTGTCTCCCGATTTCGGGTCCGCAGGGATCAGCCGGCCAAGTGCGATCCAAAATCCGAAGAGGTCATTCTGCAGTACAAATCGCGAGGTCACATGGGCGGCCACCTGATGTTTGGACCGCAGGGGCTGCTTTACGTCACAACGGGCGACGGTTCCGTTTTTGGAGACGCTTACGAGGTCGGCCAGAACCTGGGGGATCTACGTTCGAGCATACTTCGCATTGATGTCGATCACACCGATCCGGGCAAACCATACCGCATCCCGCCCGATAATCCGTTCGTTCGGCAGGCAGGCGCGCGGCCGGAGATATGGGCCTTTGGTTTGCGTAATCCGTGGCGAATTTGCTTCGACCGATCGAACGGCAGAATGTGGATCGGCGATGTTGGAGAAGACCGCTGGGAGATGATCTATCTGGGGAA
>JAYGDO010000605.1:0-11862 GCA_046582885.1 Pirellulales bacterium
ACGATTGCTCAGCAGTGCTTGCGTCGGCACCCCCGCCCCTTCCCCGTTTTTCCCAGCGGCCGCCGGTCTTGCCGTTCGGTGTTACCGGCCCGTACCGGATTTTGAATCGCGAAAAACAATGACAGCGAAACGGAATTTTCAAGGAGCCGGATGCGAGCCGCGTTTTTCAATACTTAACCGAGATCATTCGGCGATCCCGCGGGCTCCGATTGTGCCCGTCCGCCACCGTTGCTCGAGGTGCTGGGTAAGAGGTGCTGGGTAAGGGGCGCCAGGTAAGAGGCGGTGGAATCAGTCGTTCGGTAGGCGGCTGACACTGCCCGGGGCGACCGGCGAGCCTTGTTCGGCACTTTCGACAGCCGCGAAACAGAGCGCCAAACTGCGCAGGTTTTCGTTCGCGCTGATTTCCGGTTCCCTGTTTTCTTCGATCGATCGCAACAGTTCGCCCATCGTGCCGTGGAATCCGTCGGGGAACCAGCGCCCTTTAAGAACGGGCGAAAACCGATAGCCGCCGACATCAACTACCACAGTTTGTCGATTCACATCTGGGCCGGTACTGGTAATGGTGCCTTCGCTGCCGACTACGATTGTCGTATCGAGTTTCCCGAATTGTGTATCGGCATCGAAAACGAGCGATGCCTGCGCGCAATCGTATTCGACAAGTACCTGCGCGAGCAGCGCGGGCCGAGCGATTTGAGATGTTGAATGAGTCAGCGTGGCGAAGGCCGTGGTCGCCTCGCGTTTGCCCATGATGCACGTCAGCATATCGAACCAGTGGATAGCGAAGTCGTAAAGGATCAAATGTTTGACACGGTCGAACTGGGTGTCGCTGACCCAGTTGTGATCCCAGTGTACGGCGAAATGGACAGCTTGAATTTCTCCGATGATTCCGGCGGCCGCGGTTTGGCGGATGTAGCTGAAGTGCGGCGCCCATCGTCCGTTTTGGTTCACGGCCAGCTTTCGGTTCCGCTGTGCGGCGAGATCAGCCAAGCGTTGGCCGACTTCCAAATCTAGGACAAACGGTTTTTGACTTAGGACATGTTTGTCGGCGAGCAAAGCAGTTTCGATAATTTCCGCGCGAATCTCCGGATGCGTGGCAATGTCGACGACTTTGACGGCGTCGTTTGCGAGGAGATCTCGGTAGTCGGTGAAGATGTCCGCGTTCGGGTAAAACTCGCGGCGTCGCGCGTCTGCGGCCTCGCGGTCAATGTCAGACAGAGCCGTGACATTGTAGCCTGCTTGCCGATAAGCCTGCAGATGTTCCGCCGTAATGGCTCCGCAGCCAATCAGGCCAATTGCGGGCCGATACGATTTGGGGTTCTGCGGCGCGAACGGGATGTCGGGGAGCGAGAATGCCATGTTTATCGTGGTCGGCGGCCCGCAATCAGCCGGATGGGAATTAAATCTACCGAAAGCGGAAGACGAACTGCCGGCAGCTTAAAAATAAGACTCCAACGACCCGCGGCGCCGCACATCAAGCGTCGCACAGTGAAACGCCCCGCCGTACACAAAGTGATTTTCAAAGGGGCACGGCACGGGATCGAAGCCCCAGTCTTTTAGCATCTTGATCAGCGGTTCCTGATTGGCTTCGACCACTACGCGGTCGGGATCGAGCATCAGTACGTTCATCGTCAGCCACGCGCTGCTGAGGTCGAGCATCTGTGCGGGGTTGATCACAGGTGGCGGCGATTCGCGCAGTTCCCAACTGTTTAGGATCGGCGGCAATTTATCGCGATCGATGTAGGTCGGGTTGATCAGGGCCTTGCCGGGGCAAAGCGGCACGAACGTCGTGTCGATGTGCATCGGCTGTCGCGATTGCGTTTCGATGACGTGAATTGAATATTCTCCGCCCAAGTGTCGGCGGAGCCACTCGATACCAAATTCGTTCGTGACGTTGCTGCGGGTGCAAAATATGTCGCGCCCGCAGCGGATGAAGTCGGCGGCATCAAACGTGCACTCCGATTCGTTGAGGGAGTAGTCGATCGGATCGCCTTTTTCGCCGAGTTGCCAGTCTTCGTTATAGAGTTCGTCAGCTAAACGCGGTTTCGGCGCCGAAGTCCACGTCGCCCCTGCGCGGAAGTACTCGTGCAGCAGCGTGCGGTAAGCGTGAACTTCAAAGTATCGGCATCGCCAGGCGGACGGCGTTTCTAAAATCTCGTCGCCGATGACGATCAGCAAGTCGCGAGGGTTGGCGATATTGTAGCCGCATTCGATGGACCAATCGGGTGTTGAATAGGGGACGGTCTGAGGTAGCGGGTCCGGCCGGCGAACCTTGACGCCTTCTGATTCGAGGATGTGAATGAACTGGTCGAGATCCTGCTGGGCGGCCAGCACAAACTGCGGCGGCGCGGGTTTTCCCGAGAGCGCTTTCAGCACGTCCCAGGCATGAAACGGGGCGGCGGATTGTAAGCTGACGTGCCAGGGCGGCACGGAAGCCCCGGTGACGCGGCCAACAATGATCTCCTCCAGCGGATCCCACTCGTTGTGGGAGCAAACCGGCATTTCAGCGGAGGCCTGCGTTTTGGCTTCTACGGCCGTCATACTCATCGGTGATGTCCCCAACCAGATTCAAGTTGCAGCATCTCTGTGGCAACGCGATTTTAATATCCCGCGCAGGCAACCATTAAAACTTGGAATGGCGGACGTTGCTAGTATCCCCCCGCAGAATCGCAGCGCGAACGCGACACAAGAGGCCAGCAATTGAGAGCAGGATCGCTAACTTGCCGGTATGTAATTCAAGGTGTAGTAGCCCACGGGATGCAGTACGGAAAGGCCGCTGGCCGAGCGAACTCCGGGAACGTGAAGTTCGTGGATGTGACCCTCTTGCAACTTGTCGATGTAGAGCCGCACACTGCGATTGTCTTTGCCGACCTGTACCCGCTGTATCTTCGGCGTCGTGTGATCGACTTCCGGGCTGCCGTACTTACTTTGGTAGATGTAGGTGTAGGTGCTGATCTTGTAGGAATCCGGCTTTGCCGTTGCCACCGGGTCGATCGGCATGGTGAAGGTCAATTCAAATCCGTCCGGCTTGGCGCGCATTTCGTGAATTTCGAACGGCATTTTTCCGCTCCAATCCATCCGCTCCAGCGCGTAGGGTTTACTGCCGCGCGATCCCCATCCCCGGTTGGTGCCGCCGACAAACATTTTGCCGTCCTCGTGCATCAGCATGGCCAACGTTCCCGACCCGAAGCCTTGCCGGAACGGAAAGCAAACGCCCTGATACCGTCCGTTGACCTTCTCTAAAAAGACCCGCATCACGGTGCTGTGCGACTGGTCGCCGACGAATAGTTGGCCCTTAAACGGCCCGAACTTTCCACGCGTGTCATCGCAAGTGACTCCGCTGGCCGATTTGCCCATTTTGTTGTACGGAAACATGACAACCGTGGGCATCAACTCAGGAATCTTCTTCGCTTCGGCGACCATTCGGCTGCCCGACTGCGGATCTTTGGGACGCGGGCCGGCGGCGTCGGTTTGGTCAAACCAACGATTGCCGCCGGGATGTCCTTGAAACGAGCCCGGTACCAGATGTTTCAATCCGGATGTGCCATTCCAGGGGCCCTGGTTGTCGGTATAAAAAACTTCACCCTGGGCGTTCATGCCGATGCCGCCCGGTGAACGGATGCCGCTGCACGTCGGGATCATCTTGCCCTCCGGCGTGACCCGCAGGCACCAACCGCGGTATTTGCAGTTGCTGTTGAACGATCCGGTCAGGCAGAGCACGATCCACATGTGGCCGTTGGGATCGAACTTGGAACCGAAGGCGTATTCGTGGTAGTCGCCGTTGATTTCCCAGCCATCGCTGACGGTCTCCAGCAAATCAGCGCGGCCGTCCTTGTCCGCGTCCGTGAGTTTGGTGATCTCCCCTCGCTGCGTGGCGTACAAGCGGCCGTTATGCAGCGAAAGCCCGAGCACTTCGTGCAAGCCGCCGGCATATTTTGTAAACTTCGCGTTGCCGATCTCTGCTGCGGCGTACAAGGCGCCCTCAACCATGTAGATATCGCCGCGACGCGAACTGACCGCCAGCTGGTTGTTCGGCATCCACTCCAGGCCGCCCACTTCCAGGTATGCGTCGGCGGGAATCGGCAGGGGAACGATCGGATAAAAATCGGCTTCGGCCGGATTCTTTTCGTCGCCAAGTGCGCTGCCGCGGGAAGTGAAGGCCAGTAACACGGCGAGCATTAAAGTCACAATACGCATGGGTGGTCCTCTCGGGGTACGCTCCGCGTACCGTTAGCGTGTTATGCGGTTCCGTCCTCCGCCCGCACCCTACCAGTCGTACTCCTGGGTGATCTTCACAGCGCCGCCTTTGGTGTCGATTGGGCAGAGCAGTTCTTTGTTGCTGCCGGCCGCACGCAATATCGGAGCCGTGCCGTTGGCCATCACGAGCCTTATGTTCAAGTTGTCGCCAACACGATACCAGCCGTCCTCCAGTTTCTCGATCTTGCCTCCGACGGCGGCGCGGTAAAACAGTTGGCCCTTGCTGTCGCCCTTGGTGCTGATCGTGAGCCGTCGGGCGACGGTCGTTTTCGTGGGCGTTTCAAGGGTCTCCGGAAAATCTTCAACTTCAAACGATCCGACCGTATACAAAAAGGTCGGCCGCTGGTCTTCGCTCAGCCGATAGCCGCGGGATCGATAGCCCAATTCCTTCGCCTTTTGGCTGGGCCACGGTGCGTCCTTGTTTTCTAAAATCGCAAACGAGACCGCGTCGGGCATCGACAGAACTTTTTCGCCGGCCGGCGGCTGAAATCCTTGACCGCGACCGACCCAGTGCTTTTGAGCGTCGATAAAGCGACCTTTCCAGAGCAGCGCGAGCCTGAGGTTGTTGGCGTCAAACGCCAGGTGGACGCCTTCCGGATAACCGACAGCGATCGCGCGGGGGCCGGCGCCTTGAATAAAGTTTCGGTAGATGATCGCCTCGTAGGTTGGAATCAATTCCAGCGTCGGCCGCACGAGGCCTTCCGGCGGCGGCGCTTTCTTGCCCAGCGTCAGGAAATGCCACATTGCTTCGATCTGCCGATCGCTGTCACCATCCAGGACGTTCGTCAGCAGGCTCTTGGGCTGATCCTTGGGCCAGGACGACGGCATGCGGGTGCCGGGGCGGTACGCTTGCGGATCGCGGACGTAGCGCTTGAACCAGTCCTGGCGGAGCCGCCGCGACATGATGGTCAGATCGATCGATTGCACGCCGGTTGCCTTGAAGTGACCAAACGTGTGGCACGAGATACAGTTGAAGGCCTTGTTGCCGGCCATTTTCCATCCCGCGCGGCGGGCGTCTTTAGCGGCCAGGCTGACTTTCGGCGCCGTCGTTTTGCGGTCGAGTGAAACGAACGATGTAGCCAGGTGGCCGATGTTATCGCCGCCGAACTTAGGCATCCGCGTGTGCATGTAGGGCCGGTCGTTGGAGCCGTTGGCCAAAATGCTCGTTAACCAGGCGTCGGTTAACTTGTCCCCTGTGCCGTTGAGGTGCGGCGGCAGTCGGCCTTCGTCCCCCATTTCCGGTTGCGTCCCCAGGAAAATCGCCGCCTGTGCCTCGTCGACACCGCCTTTGCCTCCGCGCTCGTGGCAGGCGTAGCAATTCATCCGCACCATCGTTGCGGCAATCTGGGATTTGGCGTCGAGCGGCTTTGACAGCTGTTGGGCCGCGTCGATTGCCGCCGCCAGTGCCGTTCGCTGCCGTCGGCTGAGTTGAAAATCTGCCGCCGCGGCCGCCGGTTTTTCAGCCAGGCAGCCAGTGCCGGCCTTGATTCCTGCCAGTGCCGGCGCCGTGCCGCTGGGTGCGATTTTTTTGCCGCCCGATTCCGCTTCGTGGCACGCCGCGCAGCCCAGCTTGGCGAACAGCTGGCGGCCTTGCTGCGCCAGTTCCGGTTGCGGTTTAAGTTTTAGGGTCGGGAAGTCCGCCTCCGGCTGCGCGGCGACGATGGCATTGGACAGTTCCTGCCGAGCAATGCCGGGACCCTCCCATTCGGCCGACAATGACTGCCCGCCCCCGTTTTCGAAGTAAATGATGCGAACGTGATAACTGCCCGCCGCCAGTTTGATCTTTCCCGATTTGGTCTGGTGCCCGTGAACTCCGTTGTTGTCGGTGACGAGTTTGCCGTCGATGAACAACTGTGATCCGTCATCGGAGGAAATATGGAACGTGTACTCACCCTCTTTTTCGATCGGCAGCGCGCCCTCGAACTGCAGTCCGAATTGTTCGTCGCGTTTCCTTGGCGCGACGTTGATTTTCTCGACCCCCCCCGTTGCCTTTGCTTCGAGTTTGCTGAAGTCCGGCAGGGACTGCCAGCTTCCTTCGTAGTACGAATACGCCAGCCCCGCCTTTTCCGGAACGTCCGGCAGCAGAAACGCAGCAATATCGCGGGCCTCTGGGCCCGTCAGGTTCAGGCTCGGCATGCGGCCTGATGGCCTGACGTGCAGTGGATCGGCAAGAAACTCGGCCAAACTCGGTAGCGTATACTTTTTGCTCAGATCGGGCAGCGGGACCGCCGTGGCCGAGGGCTTTGCGCCCTCTTGGCGCTGGCCGTGGCAAACGGCGCAGCCAACTTGGTGAAACGCGGTCATGCCCCGCTTCGACGCGCCGATGTTGGCGTACGCCTGTGTTGGTTCGCTCTCGGTCAGCGACGCGAGAAAATGAACGAGCGCTTCAACCGCTTTGGCTTTTTCCTGCTGCGGCATTCCGGCGAACATGTCCGGCATTGTCGTGCCGGGTTTTGTGCCGTGTGGGTCCGCGATGAACGCTCTGAGAAATTCAGGTTTCACCCGGGCGCCGACATTGGTCAGAATGGGTGCCTGTTTGGTGGAAACTTGGACGGCGTCCTTCGCGGGCTGGTGGCAAGAAATGCAATTCAACTCACCAAGCAGCAACCGTCCGCCGCCGGCGGCGTCAGAATTTTCATCGCTAAAGAATCGCTCGAACCCCGGAATCAGCGGTGCGGCCGGGGCGAAACCTGAGTGCGCAAAAACCAGCGCACAGGCGGTTGCGCAACATACGATTCGGCTTAGCTTCACCACGGCAGGTCTCCGTCAGGCGGGGTGGGATCAAGTCGGGGTATGAAATTCATCGGATCGCGGCGGGCGACGCCGGTAAAACTTTACCCGAACCAACGATTAACACAATAGGAGATGTGAGGTGATTGCGGGCTGTTGTAGGCACATGTTAAGGGATAGAATTCCACAACGCTCAACACGATCGGGCCCGGGCGAATGGCCGTCGAGAAGATAAGAGTCTTGTTCCTTTGTACGGGGAATTCCTGCCGAAGCCAAATGGCCGAAGGCTGGGCCCGCGCGTTGGTTGGAGACTTGATTGAGCCGTATTCGGCGGGAATCGAAAAACACGGACTTAATCCCGATGCCGTAGCGGTGATGCAAGAGGCCGGCGTTGATATCCGCGGGCAACAGTCAAAGACGGTCGCGGAATTAGGCGATTCGCAGTTTGACGTCGTCTTCACCGTATGCGGTCATGCAGACGAGCATTGCCCAGTCTTCACGGCGGCACCGCGGGTGTTGCACGTGCCGTTTGATGACCCACCGAAGCTGGCGGCAACGGCGCTGAACGAAGAAGAATCGCTGCGGCACTATCGCCGTGTCCGCGACGAAATCCGAGATTTCGTCAAAACAGTACCGGGGCGGTTGCGATAGGTGTATCGCGAAGGGTGAAAAATCGCCGTGCGGCTGTTTTTTGCAAATCGAACCGCGGCGGGCCGCTGAATTAGCCGACACCCAACAGACGGTTCCGGCGATTGCGCCGTTCGGCGCGCAGTTTGGCGCGGCGTTTGATTTCGCTGGGTTTTTCGTAGTATTCCCGGCGCCGCATCTCTTTTTTGATGCCGCTTCGTTCGACCAACTTACGAAAGCGGCGCACCGCCTCTTGAATTGATTCTCGATCCCGAACCGTCAGCTTAACCACAGTTCCTCCCTAACGTTAAAGGCGGCAATTACGACGAACCGCCCAGTTTAGTCATCAATATCGGCTGATGTCTAGGTGGATCGCGAGGCAATTCTTGCAAGTTGGGCCGGGGCACATCGGCCGGATTTCTAGTCGTGCCGTTGGCCCGCGGCAGCCCGTTCTACTCTCGGCGGTCGAGATGTCCCGACTTGTTAATCGCCCGCAGCAGCCGCAGTCCGAGAAACAGGCTGACCAGGCAGCCGGCAGCGCCGAGCACGGAAACCTTTCCGAAAACCACCGGCCAGACCTTTTGAGCGAGCAACAGCGACGATCCCAGAAACAGCGCGCTGGTCAACATGCCTAAAACCAGTCGGTTCACCGACGGCTCGAGGCCCCGATGATTGAGGTGGACATCGAATTTCCCGCTTTCAACTTGCGTGAGAATGTCCATGACGCGGCGCGGCAGCACTTCGGCCAGTTGTTCCAGATCGCCGGCGAGTTTTCGTAACTTGCGAAGCCGTCGCGCGGGCGACAGTTGGCGGCGGAGCATATTGCGGCGGAACGGACGCATCACCTGCATCAAACTGAAATGCGGATAGATTGCGGAGGCTGTGCCTTCCAGCATGATCAGCGTCTTGAACAGCATCGCTACCTGGGCCGGCAACATGATGTGGTAGCGGCGGATGATTTCGGTCATTTCGCCGAGGGCGCCGGACAGGTCAAATGCGTCCAGCGGTTGGTTGCCAAAGTGCACAACGAAGTCCGCCAAATCCATCCGCAACGCAGGTTCGTCCAGGTTCAACGGCACTTCGCCAATCCGCATGATCAGCGACGACAGCGCTTCGGCATCCTGACTGACGATGGCGGCCAGGATCCGCTCGAGGTCTTCGCGCAGCGATTCGTCGATGCGGCCAACCATGCCGAAGTCGAGCAAGCCGATGGCGTTTCCTTTCAGCAGCACGATGTTGCCCGGATGCGGATCGGCGTGATACCAGCCGTGACTGAAAATCATCTCCAAGAACAAGGTCGCGCCGCGTCGCGCGACTTCTTGCAGGTCAAGGCCAGCGGCGGCCATGGCGCGGCGATCGGTCAGCTTGATGCCGTCGATCAGTTCCATTGTTAAAACGCGCGAAGTCGAATAGTCGTCCAGGGCGGTGGGGATTTTGATGGACTTTTCATTGGCGAAGTCTTTCGCAAACTGCTGCATGTTCCGTTCTTCCCGCCCAAAATCCAGTTCGCGGCGCAGCGTGCGCTGAAATTCGGCCACGGTCGCCTGCGGGCGATAATTGGCGAATTCCGGCACGCGTTCCGCCATCTGTGCCAGCCCGGCCAGGATGTCCAGGTCCACACGCATCTTTTTTTCGATGGCCTGGTGCTGGACTTTGACGGCAACTTCCTGTCCGTCTTTGAGCCGCGCGCGATGAACCTGCCCGATGGACGCGGATGCCATGGGTGTGTCTTCAAACAGTTCAAACAGCTCATCGACCGGCCGGCCGAGTTCCTGCTCGATCGTTTCGTAGACGGCTGCGGGAGGATCGGCATCCACGTCGCCTTGCAGCAGCCCCAACTCGGCGGCCAGTTCGACGCCGACCAGATCGGGCCGCGTACTGAGAATCTGCCCCAACTTAATAAACGTCGGCCCCAGCTCCATCAGCGCCATGCGAATCCGCGTTTCGCGTGATCGCCTCGCGATCGCCGCGCCGGCGCGGTCTTTGAGCCAGCCTTTGGTCATGTCGAGCCGAAAACGGCTGAGCCAATCGGCGAGCCCGTATTTGCTGAGCACCGCCAGAATCTCGCCCCAGCGATTCACATTTCGATAAAGTTGCGGAATGGCCGTAATTTTCATGCCGCACCTCGCCGGAGAAATTCCCGCGGCTGTCCCTGTCCCCGGGCGTCGCACGGATTCGAAAGGACAGGCTCGCCAGCGCGATTCTAATGCGGCAGCCCGCCGTTTTCAAAGGGACCAAACCCGGTCTGCAAAATTTCGGGCGGATTATTCGGGCCGCAGACGCGGCCCGACTCGCCGGCGGTTTGTCCCGCCGAGTGTGTCGCCCAATAGCACTGCTTTTGGCGGTTGAGGCAGGTTCGCCGTGGTGGCTGGCGCGGCGGCCGCGGTGCCGCGGAACCGAACCGACGGCCGTTCCAGTCTTGCTTGGCGCCGCGATTCGATGAACGTCACGTTTCCCCGTGGGAGGTCACTGCCACGGGCGATCCGTCTTTGAACTTCGCCCGGGATACCCGAATTGGCTTCACCAGCGGGAGTGGACGACATTTTCGGACAAGTACCGCAAAAGTCCGCACAGCCTCAAATTGCGCCGACACGTCCGATTTTCAAGCAGCTTTTGACACTTCTGAGTCCGGCAAATCCCGGAGCATCCACTTGGTTGACCGACCCCAGTTGATGGACGACACTATTAGGGCAGTAGCTCACACCAAATAGGAGAATCAAGGATGCGATTTCGACATCGTGTAGCCGTTGCGGCAACTTTAACCTGCTCGCTTTGTGCCTCCAGCCTCGTGTTCGCCGAGGGAAGTGCGAATTGGCCGCATTGGCGGGGCCCCCAGGGCAACGGAGTCAGCGAGGGCCAAAACACGCCGGTCAGTTGGAGCCGAACCCCCGAAAAGACGGAAAACATCCTGTGGCGATTGTCGCTGCCCGGACCGGCCGGCGCGACGCCCGTCGTTTGGGGCGAGCGCATCTTTCTGACGTCGGTTGGCGAGAACGGCGACGATCTGTTGTTGCTCTGCGTGGACACTTCCGGAAAGTTGCTTTGGTCGGACAAAGTCGGCAGCGGCAATAAGAAGGTCCGCAGCGACGAGGGTAACTATGCTTCGCCGTCCCCGATCACCGACGGCAGCCACGTCTTGACGTTTATGGCGAATGGGCTGTTGGCGTGTTACGACTTTGACGGCAAGCAACTTTGGAAGAAGGATTTACAGAAGGACTACGGAACCTTTGACATCCAGTTCGGCCTGTCCAGCAGCCCGGTGCTCCACGGCGGCAAGCTGTTTGTCCA
The DNA here is from genome assembly GCA_046582885.1 of Pirellulales bacterium. Taxonomy (GTDB): domain Bacteria; phylum Planctomycetota; class Planctomycetia; order Pirellulales; family UBA7805; genus JAYZEI01. The sequence continues at coordinate 10,900 of JAYGDO010000605.1, forward strand.
ATTGATTCACGGGCCATGGAATAAGAAGCAGCATGTCGGTCTGGTAGTCGCACTGGATACGAAGACGGGCAAGCAGGTGTGGAAGCACGAGCGGGTGACCGACGCAGTCGACGAGTGCAAGCATTCTTACGCGTCGCCGATGCTGTACGCCGACGACAAGCAGCAGTTTCTTATCACGCACGGCGCCGACTATGTGATTGCCCACAACCTGGAGACGGGCAAGGAAATCTGGCGCTGCGGCGGTTTGAATCCGAAGGGAGCACAATACGGCAATACCCTGCGGTTTGTCGCTTCACCGGCGGCGGCCCCCGGTTTGATTGTTGTGCCCACGGCGAAGAACAGAAAGGTCGTCGCCATACGGCCCGACGGAAAAGGGGACATTACCAATTCGAAGGAGCACATTGTTTGGGTGATGCCATCGAAGACGCCCGACGTTCCGTCTCCCGTCATCCAGGGCGGCCTGGTTTACCTTTGCCGCGAAAATGGAAACCTGATGGCCGTCGACGCCAAATCGGGAAAACTTCTGTATGAAAAACTTACCACCCGCGACCGCCATCGCGGGTCGCCGGTTTATGCGGACGGCAAAATCTATCTGACCGCCCGCAACGGTGTTGTCAGTGTCGTCAAGGCCGGACGCGAGTTTGAAATGCTCGCCCAGAATAGCCTCGGCGAACCGACGACCGCATCGCCGGTGATCGTTGGCGGACGAATCTACCTGCGTACGTTCAAGGCGCTGTATGCCATCGGTTCCAAGTAGTGTCGTCGCGGGCGTGCCGGCAGAAATTGAGGAGCGGGAGGGCGGGGAAGTTTTTCGCCCTCCGCATTTGCCGCTTGAGTCGGCCGCCAGTTTCTCCGGGCGAGCCAGTCGTGGTTTCGACGAGGCCTGAGCTGGATCGTGTAGCAAGAAAGGACAAGCATGCCGAAAATTACCGTTTCCGTGCCACACTCGGGGGATCCACAGTC
>JAYGDO010000648.1:0-1592 GCA_046582885.1 Pirellulales bacterium
TCTTACTGCCGGAGATCAGATTGCCCTCACCTTCCGCGGCGCCGCCGATGCGGTTTTCCGACCCCGCGGCGATGTCGATATTGAAGAAGCGGTTCTTCAGTGCGGCGGTCCCCTCAGCGTTGGTGCCAATCGTGTTGCCCGTGATGATGTTGCCGTTGGAGACCGGGCCTTCGACGAAGATACCCTGGTCGTTTCCCGAAATCAGATTCTGGTGGACGAGGTTGTTGACGGCGTTGATGAGGTAGACCCCGGCCTCGCCGTTGCCGAGATCCTGCGTGCCGCTCGGATCGGTGCCCAGATAATTGTCCCGGACGGTGACGTTGCTTTTGTGGCTGATAAAGATCCCGTGCTCGTCAAACCGATTGATGGTGAACCCGCGAATCGTACTGCCGTCGCCGCCGCCGCTGACCTTCAAGCCGCTGACCGCATCGCCCGCGTTGCTGCCGTCCAGTTCGATCAGCGGCGATCCGCTGTATCCGGCCTGCCTGGTGGCGTCCAGGATGACCGGATCCCTGAGATTGGGCAGCGCCGTGGCCGGCCGGATTGTGTGCGGACCTTCGCCCGGTAGGGCGAAGAAAATCGCGTCCGGATGATCGGCCGAGTTCGCCACCGCGTTGGCTTCTTCGATGGCCGCCCGCAATGTCGTGTTCCCGTCGGCATCCTCGGCGACGCCGTCCCCCGGGTTCGCATCCGCACCGTCGTCGGCGGAATTGACCGTCAGTATCCGGCTGACTCCAAAATTACCGAAATCCAGCGAGTCAATGTCCTGCCCGCTCGTCGCGGTCACGGTGTGTGTGCCGGGTGACGCCGGGAACGTCTGCACGTAGCCATTTTGCCCGACCTCGGCGATGAGGTATTGTCCCGGTTCGACACCGGTGAAACTGTAGGCCCCAGAGCCATCGGTGGTCGTGGAGTCGGCCAGGGTGTCCGCGTTCGGCTCCAGCAGTCCGTTGCCGTCATCCAGGTAGAGTTGGATCGTCCAGCCGGCCAGTCCCGGCTCGAAGGAGCCGCTGGACGGGTCACTGGAATCCCGTTGCCCGTTTCCGTTGCGGTCCTCGTAATTGGTACCGGCGATGGTGATCGGCTCCGTGTTGTCGTTCGGAAAAAGTGCGATCGCCGTCGGGGCGTAGGCGTAACGGGTGCGACCCGAGGCATCTTGAAGGCGGCCGCTGACGTAATAAGTGCCGGCAGACGCGGCAGCCGTATTGAGGGTTTCCGTGTCCGTTACGGTCGCGCCGCCTGTGGAAAGCAAAGTAGCCCCTCCCACCTGGACCGCGCCGGCGTTGTAGGGATTTTGGTCCGTGTCCAAGAAAAAGCTGGCTGCGGCGTCGCTGTCGTTGTCATGGTGGTCAAACACGACAGGCAACGGGTCGCCTACTTTGAGAGTTCCGCCGCCCTCACCGCTTACCGCGAGGTTGAAAAGACTGGGCCAAACCGCTTCGCCAAAATCGACGGCCGCCCGATTAGCGGACCAGTTTTCCACGTCGAGCAGTCCCTGCTTCGGCCGCGGCCCGCCGGCAATTCGGCTGTAGGCGAACCCGGATTCTAACCGCTCCGGCTCACGGCCCCCGTACCAATCGAGCGGAACATCG
>JAYGDO010000053.1:0-2163 GCA_046582885.1 Pirellulales bacterium
GGTTGAAGCGGCTGTGGCAATGGCACTCGCTGGTGCCCCGTCTCGGGCTCTTTGACGGGGCCGAGGAACAGATCCCCTTCGATTACCACGATGTTCTCGCTCTGATTGCACCCCGCCCCTGTCTCGTCTACGCCGCGCGACGGGATCGTGAACTCGATCCGCGGGCGGTGAGCGAATGTATCAGGCGGGCACAGCAGGCCTGGAGCGACCGTGGCGCAGCGGACGGGATCGAATACCGTTCTCCCGACGACATCGGGCGTTTTCAGAAGGCCCAGCAGGAAATGTTCCTCACCTGGCTGCGTTCACAGGATTGACGCGGGCCGCTTACCTAAGCGTTCTTCATCGCCCGCTGCACGGCCGCGCCCATGTCGGCGGGGCTTTCGGCGACTTCGATGCCGGCGGCCTGAAGCGCGGCGACTTTTTCTGCGGCGGTGCCCTTGCCCCCGGATACAATCGCCCCGGCGTGGCCCATACGTTTGCCCGGCGGCGCGGTGCGGCCGGCGATAAAGGCCGCCACGGGTTTGGTGACGTGGGCTTTAACGAACTCGGCGGCCTCTTCTTCGGCGGTGCCGCCGATTTCACCCATCATCAAGATCGCTTCCGTTTCTCCGTCGGCCTGAAACAGTTGCAACAAATCGATGAACGATGTACCGACGATCGGGTCGCCACCTAGTCCCACGCAGGTGGACTGGCCCAGTCCCACATTAGAAAGCTGCCATACGGCCTCGTAGGTCAGTGTGCCGCTACGGCTGATGACGCCCACGCTGCCTTTTTTGTGGATGTAGCCGGGCAGGATGCCAATCTTGCACTCTTCCGGAGTGATCAGGCCGGGGCAGTTGGGGCCGATCAGTACCGAGTCGCTATCCTTGACGACATCGTAGACGTTCACCATATCGAGAACAGGAACACCTTCGGTAATCGCCACGACGACACCGATCCCCGCGTCGACGGCTTCGAGAATTGCGTCGGCGGTGAAAGCCGGCGGCACAAAAATCATCGTCGCATTGGCGGCGGTTTCAGCAACGGCTTGTTCGACGGTGTCGAAAACCGGAACGCCTTCGACGGTTTCACCGCCTTTGCCGGGAGTGCAACCGGCGACAATCTGGGTGCCATATTCGAGGCAGCCTTTGGTGTGGAATTCCCCAACGCGTCCGGTGATGCCTTGGCAAAGGACACGGGTCTGTTTGTTAATCAGAATGCTCATGAGGTTTTAGACGGTGGAATACGGATTTTGGATTTCTCTCAACTGATAAAGAGCACCGAGGTGGTGCGACGGGTTGCTGTTACCTCTGCTTGATCGAGGGGAGGGGATGGTTATGTGGCCGCGGCGACAACCTTTTGTGCGGCGTCCGTTAGGTCAGTGGCGGTAATCAGATCGACGTCGCTTTCCTCCAGGATTTTACGCCCTTCTTGGACTTCGGTTCCTTCGAGGCGAACGACCAGCGGCACGGTGAAGCCGACGGTCTTGGCCGCCTCGACCAGCGCATGGGCAATCGTCGTGCACTGCATGATGCCGCCAAAGATATTGACCAACACGGCTTTGACATTTTTGTCATCCAGTAAAATGCGAAACGCCTCGGTCACCTGGTCGACGTTCGCGCCGCCTCCGACATCGAGGAAATTGGCCGGTTCACCTCCATGCAATTTGATTAAATCCATGGTGCTCATGGCCAATCCGGCGCCGTTGACGAGGCAGCCAATGTTGCCGTCGAGTTTCACATAGCTGAGTCCCGCTGTGCCGGCTCGCAGTTCGTAGGGATCTTCTTCCGTAACGTCGCGCAATTCGGCCAATTCTGGATGCCGAAATTCGGCGTTGTCGTCGAAAACCATCTTCGCGTCCAGGGCCAATAATTCACCGCTGCCGGTTACGACCAGTGGGTTAACTTCGGCTAGGCTGCAGTCCTTTGCGACGAAGACGCGGCAGAGGTTCTGCATGAATTTGGTGGCCGAGCGCACGCTCGCGGCAGCCAGACCGAGTTTGGTAGCCAGCTTTCGTGCTTGAAAATCTTCCAGGCCGGATGCCGGATCAAAGTGTTCTTTATGAATTAACTCGGGCGTTTCGGCGGCGACCTTTTCGATCTCCATCCCGCCTTCGGTCGAGACCATCAGGACCGGCAAGCCCCGGGCGCGATCGACGACGATGCCGAGGTAAAGTTCCCGGGC
>JAYGDO010000358.1:0-4770 GCA_046582885.1 Pirellulales bacterium
CGTGTGCTCTTCCGATCTTAAAGAATTATTTGGCAACGCCTGTGTGCCGCTCAACGTGCCGCTCGGGCACGGCGCAGGCTTTAAGGGTGTCGTTAGCACCCTGAACGTACCCGACGACACCGCCGGCGCGCTGATGGATCCACATGAGATTCACGAACCGCTGATCGAATCGATTATTGAAGTGGATGAAGAGGTGATGGAGCGCTATTTTGAAGGCGAGCAACCGACGGACGCCGAACTTTCTCGATTGATTGTGCAGGCCATTAGCGCCGGGACGCTGATTCCGATTCTCTGCATTTCCGGAAAGACCGGTGCCGGCGTGACGGAACTGCTGGACGCTTTCGCCACGTGTGCCTTGCCGCCCAACATCGTTGAGCGAAAAGCGGAAAAAGACGGCGACGAAGTCACGCTCAAAGCCGATCCCGCCGCACCGCTGGCCGCCCAAGTTTTCAAAACGCGCATCGATCCCTTCGTGCAAAAGCTGAACTATATCCGCATCTTCTCCGGCACACTCAAGAAGGATTCGACCGTCGCCAGCGCCGCGAATCGCAAAGGTATCAAGATCGGGCCGCTGCTCGAAGTCCAGGCCAACGAAACGTCGCCCGTGGACACGGCCGGTCCCGGCGACATTGTGGCAATCGCCAAAATCGAAGACCTGCAGACCGGCGTCAGTCTGGGTGACTTGGAATTGCCCGCAATCGATTTCCCCACACCCATGGTCGGCTTGGCCGTCATGCCGAAGAGTCGCGGCGACGAAACCAAACTTTCTGGGTCGCTGCAGAAGATCGTGCAGGAAGATTCGACGGTTCGCCTCGACCACGACATGGAAACCAAAGAACTGGTGCTCAACGGCATGAGCGAATTACACCTAACGCTGCTCCAAGAACGGCTCAAACGGCGAGACAAGGTCGAAGTCGATACGAAAGAACCGAAGATTCCCTACCGCGAAACGATTCAATCGAACGCCGACGGCAGCTACCGCCATAAGAAGCAGTCCGGCGGCGCGGGGCAATTCGCGGAGGTTCACATTCGCATGTACCCCTTCCCGAAAGGAACCGATCCTGAAGAGTATGCGGTCAAAGCTCGGTTTCCACAGTTAAAGTCTTTTCGCCTACACGAGGACTTCAATTTCCTATTCGTCGACGCCGTTGTGGGCGGCACAATTCCGGGCAACTTCATGCCCGCCGTGGAAAAGGGATTTCTCGAACGCATCAACAAGGGTGTCGTCGCCGGCTACAAGGTGCAAAATGTCTGCGCCGAAGTCCATTTTGGCAAAGACCATCCGGTGGACAGTAACGAAACCGCGTTTCGAACGGCGTCGTCCAACGTCTTCCGCGAAGTTTTTGAAAAGGCTCGGCCGTCGTTGCTCGAGCCGATCGTCAAAATCTTCGTCACCGTTCCCGGAGACAAACTGGGCGACGTCAACAGTGACTTGTCAGGCCGCCGCGGACGGCCGCTGGGAATGGAATCGGCGGGCGGTGATCTGCAAACGGTGAGTGCCGAGGTTCCCCTGGCGGAAGTAACGACCTACGCCCGCGGACTGTCCAGCATGACGGGCGGGCAGGGCAGCTACACGATGGAGTTTTCGCATTACGACGTTGTGCCGCCGAATGTTCAGCAGGAAATCGTGGCCAAAGCGAAAGCAAAGGCAGACGAATAGGGGATTGCTCCGACACGCCGCCTTAGACCAAGGCGGCTTAGGCCAGGACTTGGTACACCGGTCTTTGCCTAAACTCACACCGCCACGCTGGCCGAATAGATTACCAGAATGCTTGATTTTGCCAGTTTTGAGGTTTACGATACAGGCGGGTCCAAGGTTTACAAAACCGTCCAACGGTATAGCGTCATGCGTCGGTTGTTTTCCCACCTTTTGATTCTTCATTGCGGGTGTATCAGTCCGGCGTAAGGCCGGACGATTCGCTGTCGTTGCGCTTTCTCGACGCTTGAGATTTTTCGCGCGCGGTCTGTGTCTATCCGGATCCGAGAAAATCCGCGCCGGACTTTTCACGAGGAGACCAGCCATCATGGCTTCCGATTTTCGACTAAAAGAACAGCTTCCGAATCTAACCAAGCAAATTGTTCAGACGTACACCGACGTCGGCACCATCAATCACCTCGGACATTGCCCGCTGCCCAGTTACGAATTCATCATCGAATGCGCCGAAGACCTGAAAGAGATCATCTATCCCGGTTACCGCCGCCGCGAGGGTCTGCATTTGGGCAATGTCACGTACCACGTCGGCGATTTGATCGATGGACTGCACGATAAACTGACGCAGCAGATCGCTCGGGCACTGCGGCACGAAGCCGGCGACTCGCACGAACTGGACGACGATGGCGAAGGCATCGATTACGAAGCCAAATCGCAGGCGATGGCGATCACATTCCTGGAAAGAATTCCCGAAATCCGCCGCATGTTGGCGCTGGATGCGCAGGCCGCCTACGAAGGGGACCCCGCCGTGTCTGATTTAGACGAGGTGATTTTTTGCTACCCCGGATTAGAGGCGATAACGATCTATCGTATCGCGCATGAACTTTATCAACTCGCCATCCCCTTTATCCCGCGGATGCTAACCGAGTGGGCGCACAATCGCACGGGCATCGACATTCACCCGGGCGCCCGGATTGGCAAATACTTTTTCATCGATCACGGCACGGGCGTCGTCATCGGACAAACCTGCCAAATTGGCGATCACGTGAAGATTTACCAGGGCGTAACCCTCGGTGCGCTCAGTTTTCAGACGGACACGGACGGGCGGTTGTTGCGCGGTGACAGCGTCAGACGGCATCCGACGATTGAAGACCGCGTCGTCATCTATGCCAACGCCACGGTACTCGGCGGGCTAACTGTAATTGGCCACGATGCTGTGATCGGCTCGAGCGTCTGGCTAACGCGATCGGTTAAACCACACACAACCGTCGTCTTGGAAAAACCAAAACTCCGCATGCGGAGCGACGAACGGGATCTGGCCGCCGAAGCGAATTATCAAATTTAGCGGTGCGGGGCCGAACGAAACTCGTCGGGGCACCCTGCAAACCGGAATTGACAGCGGAACCACACGGAAACCGTTCCCGGCGGGGTGGCCGCATCCCTCTAATTTTCAGACACCTTCAAATCAATTCCTCGCAAATCAATTCCGCGCTAGAGACTCGCCGAAAAGATGGCGGACTGCAATTTGCTGTTCAGCGCGGTCAGTTCGTCGTTTAATTCAGAGTAAAGTAAAGAAAGATCCGCCTCGAGTTCCGCGGTCGGCGCTGCCGGTGTATTGCGGTGTATCGAAGGCCGGAGACTGTTGTAGAGCATCGAGGCCCGCTGGTTGCCGTGCTGCCAGATGCTGGGGTCAATTTCAATGAGTCCAATGATTTTGCTTTTGACGGATGCCATTTTCAAAATGGTCGATCTCCTTACTCGGCGAAATGTTGCCAGCTAAAGTGTTGCCATGGCGGCGGAACACTGCTCGGGAACGGGATGCCCACCGATATTCCATCAGCCGCGGCAATGATTTTCGACTCTTCATCGGCGATCCAGTCGCCACCGTGGATACTCAATTGCGGCCCGTCTGGGCTGGGCAGCTTATCCTGAGCCACCTCGTCCAACAAACGGTTAACCTCGCGGACCGCCTCACAAGTGTCGGGGAAGTATTCCGTGGCCGGCTCCGTATGAATTTTGAATTCGTAGGAACCCATCACAACTTCCGCGCCGTCGCAAAGCATCGCACGGCGGACACACCTGCCGTTGACCAGCAAGTCCGGTCCGATGCCCAGGTGGCGAATCGAAATCCCCCGGTTGCCAACTAGCAGGTAGGCGTATACTTCGGCGAACCGCGGATCACTCAGCACAAGATCGCAGTCCTGGCCCGAACCAATGAAATAAGTAGTCCGACCGACATGCCGCACGGCATGCCGTGCGCGGCCGCTGATGATTTCGATGGCCGCGCCTGGCAAACTAGGATGAAAATGCCGGACGCCAATCTTGTGCGGTTCGTGCTGCTTAAGTGAGTGTTGCATACGATCCGTCTCGCAACGGGCATTAGCGGTTGGAACTGGCTCGCTGATGTACCATTCCATTCGGCAGTTTACAGTCCTGCGCTGAGAGCGACCGTGGGATAGAGTTCGGAAAAGTCCGCGGGCGGTATGATCGACCCGCCTAGTAAAACTCGCACGGTCTTACGGCTGAAACGCCTCAGTCCGTTCTTGCGACGTGAATCGGTCCCACCGAGCACGGTGGCAAGAGATGCGGTTTATTTGGCCTTGCGGGCCACGCGAAGTTGGCCTCGCGCTTCCATGACAGCCCGGTCGCGGATGGCCATCAACTCAAGTGTGGTAGCGGGCTTCTGACGGGCGGCAGCCAGCTGCTCGGTGGCCGCAGACTCGTCCAGTTCGTCCGCCGGAACCGCTCGATTGGTCAACACGGTAACGCGGTTGTCGCCCACCTGCACGAAACCGCCATCGACGTAAAACCGCTCAGTCCGTCCGCCTTCGACCACCCGCAATTCGCCGTAGCCCAAGCGACCGATTAAAGGCGCTCGGCCCGGGTAAACACCCAACTCACCATCAAACAACGGCAGTGCGACAAATTCGGCCGGATGATCCAACACGGTCTTTTCCGGTGTCACGACCACGCAAACGACGATTTTATCGCCGGCGATCTCTTTGGCTAATGCGTCTACCATACGACTTACTACTGGGCTTGGGCCGCTTGCTTCTTGGCTTGCTCTTCGGCCTGTTCAATCGAACCCACGTACATGAAGGCCTGCTCGGGAAGGTGAT
>JAYGDO010000197.1:0-5267 GCA_046582885.1 Pirellulales bacterium
TTTCTGCAACGCGTCGGCCGATCCGGCCACTCGCTTGGAGTAATACCAAAGGGCCGCCTATTCCCCCTCACCCGTGACGAGTTGATCGAATGCCTGGCACTAATCCGCGCGGTCAAAGAACAAAAACTGGATGCCATCGAAATTCCTATCGCCCCGTTGGATATCCTTGCGCAGCAAATTGTCGCCAGCGTCGCCGTAGAAGAGTCGACGGAAACCGCGCTATTCGATCGCTTTCGGCGGGCGTGGCCATATCACAATTTGTCGCAGAGGAATTTCGAGGAAATCATCACGATGCTCAGCAACGGCATCGCGCCGGCAACCAAGCGCGGCGCGTATCTGCATCGCGATGCCATCAACGGACGCCTCCGGCCGCGCCGCGGCGCTCGAATTGCGGCGCTCACATCGGGAGGCGCAATTCCCGAGACGGCTGAATATCGAGTCATTACCGAAGAGGAAGGAGCCGTCGTCGGTACGGTGGGCGAAGACTTCGCGGTCGAAAGCCTCGCGGGTGACGTGTTCCTGTTAGGCAATACATCCTGGCGCGTCCGCTATGTGCGACAGGGCCAAATTGTTGTCAGCGATGCCGAAGGCGCGCCGCCTTCGATCCCGTTTTGGTTCGGCGAAGCGCCGGGTCGAACTGTCGAACTGTCGACGGAAGTCTCGCGGTTACGGAGTGATATCGCGAATTGGACGGGCCAAGTTCCCCCCGAACAGCCGTCACCATCGCCCGGGCCGGAGACGCGGCCGGGCGGATGTGATCCATCAGGTGATCCGCTCCTTGATTGGCTCGTCGAAAACTGCGGAGCAACACCGTGGGCCGCCAGCCAGGCAGTTCATTATGTGCAAGTGCAACAGCAAGCGCTCGGCGTTATTCCAACGAAGGACAACATCATCTTTGAGCGGTTCTTCGACGAATCCGGAGGTATGCAATTAGTGATTCACTCGCCACTCGGCGCACGGATCAACCGCGCCTGGGGGCTGGCGATGCGGAAACGCTTTTGCCGGTCATTCGACTTTGAATTGCAGGCGGCAGCCACCGACAATGGCGTCCTGCTGTCCGTCGGCCCGCAGCACAGTTTCGCGATCGAAGATCTGTTCGGCATGCTTGGCCCGCACAACGCCCGGCCGATTCTCGAACAGGCCTTGCTGGCTTCGCCGATCTTTCAAACGCGATGGCGGTGGAACGTCACGCGGGCGCTTGGCGTGCTGCGTATGCAGAGCGGAAAAAAAGTACCGCCACACCTGCAGCGTTTCCGTTCCGACGATTTGTTGTCGGCCGTTTTTCCTCAATCGACTGGCTGTCTGGAAAACCACCACGGCGATGTCGAACTTCCCGATCATCCGCTCGTTCGGCAGACGGTTCACGACGGGCTATTTGAGGCGATGGACCTTAAGCGTTGGACGCAGCTGCTCGAAAACGTCAAGTCGGGCGATGTTCGGCTGATCCCGTTCGACACGCGCGAACCGTCGCCATTTTGCGAAGAAATCCTCAACGCGCACCCGTATGCGTTTCTGGACGACGCGCCGCTGGAGGAACGTCGCACCCGCGCGGTGACCGGTCGCCGCGGTCTGCCGGCCGAGCAATTCCGCGACCTGACAAAACTTGATGCAAACGCCGTTACGCAGGTCGCCGCCGAAGCGTGGCCGCTCGTGCGCGATGCCGACGAATTGCACGACGCGCTGAACAGCCTAGTCGCCGTCCGCGAAGATGAGTTGGACGAATGGAAACTCTGGCTGGCAGAACTCGTCGCCCACAGCCGCGCCGTCCGGATCGTTCGATTCGGCGACGGCGTGATCTACGCGGCGGCGGAAAACTGGCCGCTGTTGCAGACAATTTACCGGGAAGCCACGGCCGAACCGTCAGTTCAACTACCCGAACGATTGCAGCGAAATTGGGAAATGTCGGATGCGGTCGTTGAACTGCTACGCGGCCGCATCCAACACGGCGGCCCCACAACGGCCGACGAACTGGCATCCCATCTCAGCTTGGAGAGCTTGCACATCGAAGCAGGGCTCCACACCCTGGAGGGGCAGGGGGTCGTCCTCCGCGGTCAATTCACGGAATCCGATCCTGAATCGCAACGGGGAAATACGCAATTTATCGACCGTCGTCTGCTAGCGAGAATTCACCGCTTGACGCTTTCCGGCCTGCGCAAACGAATCAAGCCGGTTGAACCGGCAGACTTCATTCGCTATTTGGTCCGCTATCACCGACTCAATTGCGAACAGCATCGCGGCGGGCCGGCCGGTTTGCGCGAAGTGGTTGACATGTTGCAAGGATTTGAAGCTTCGGCCGGCGGTTGGGAATCACAACTGATCCAGACGCGGGTGCGCGGGTATGATCCCGCCTGGCTCGATAACTTGTTTCTATCGGGCGAACTGATGTGGGGCCGTCTGCGACCGCCCCGCCGCAGCGAGGACGACGGACCGAGTATGGCGGTGCTGACGCGAACCGCGCCGATTTCACTAGCCTTTCGTGAGGACTTGCCCGCACTCCTTCCGGCCGCAAGAGAAGCGTATGACGGCACGCTTCGCGGGGGCGCAGCGAGTGCCTACGACGCCCTGCGCGAGCGCGGGGCGCTGTTCTTCACGCAGTTAGAATCGCTGACGGACCTGTTACCCTCGCAGCTTGAAGAATCGCTACGCGAACTGGCTACATTGGGGCTGGTCACCTCTGACTGTTTCGCCGCTGTGCGGGCCATCATCGACAAACGCCGCGCAAGCGGACGCCGCCGCCGCGGCCGGAAAGCGAACGCGGCCACAGCAAATGCAGCAGGCCGCTGGTCGCAGTTTCCCGGAGAACTGCCGCCGGTCGAACGGCCGGATTACTTGGAACGTTGGTGCGAACAGCTCTTGCTCCGCTACGGTGTGATCTTTCGTGAATTACTGATCCGAGAATCTGCGGCACCGCCGTGGCGGGAACTGGTCAGAGTGCTTCGTCGCCGGGAACTACGAGGGCAGGTACGCGGTGGAAGATTTGTTTCAGGTGTGGGCGGCGAACAATACGCGACCGACGAAGCCGTCAGCCGACTGCGTGACGCCCGCGAGAATCACAACCCCGACGAATGGGTGGCGATTTCCGCAGCCGACCCGCTGAACCTGATTGGCATTGTTTTGCCCGGCCCGCGTATTCCGTCGTTTCACACGGGCGGCTTGATTCTACGCGACGGCGCCTGCATTGCCGCGAAGACGGGTAACCGCATCGAGTTCTTTGAGAATGTCAAACCGGCCGACCAATTCGAAATGACCCGGGCTCTGCACCGTGGCCGCCGCGCCGCAGCGCAGAAACACCTCAAGAAAGATGTGGACGACTCCGCCCGCAAAATCCGCTCGGAGGCGAGACAGCTGTTTTGAGTGACGCCGATCCGGCGGAATTGACAAACGGCTGTCGATTTTAAGCTGATGAGCGGCGATCCGTTTTTTAAGGTGCTCCTACCCATACAATCGTCGACGCTGACAAACTATCATAACGAAAGGCCGACCCTACCTCGGTGAAACATGCTTAGAATTCTTTGTCTCGCAATTCCATACACGCTTAACTGCTGCGCCGCGGGCGCGGGCGAACCGAGCGAGGGCGCCAAGGTCGTTCCGCTTTTCGACGCCAACACGACTCTGGAACCGGCAACACAGGAACACACATCCGAGGCGCTGATCACCCGCGTTGCAGACCGCGTTCGCGACCGGCACGCGAGGGAGGCGATGTTCAGGGCATACGATCACTACTTGAGCTGGTATTGGCAAGAGCGCACCTTCTCAATCGAGATCGTCGATCGTGTAGCGAAAGGCGGAAAGAACGTGACCGTCAACATTACTTCGCTCACGCCGCTCAACGGCCCCAACTTCCGTTGCTTCTTTCGCGGCATCAACACCGTTGCCGAGTATCACCACAATGCCATTGCGAAGGAGGTCGCCCAAAATCGCTATTCGACGACCATCAACTACAACCCTCGGGAGCGACGCGCGCTAACAAAAGGCGATCGCATGGAGTTTGAATTCAGCTCGTTTCTGGCATCGCCGAAGAACGGCCGCACGGCTTATTACGGCACGGCGGCACTCTACGTCGTCGGACGTGGCATCGTTCCGTGGCGCGGCGAAGGCGAAAAACTCGATTCTGTGCCTTTGCCCGAGACCGCATGGCTTGGCGGGCTCACAACGTTACCGTATCAATACTCCGACGAACCGAAAGACCACTTCAAACAGATGGCGACCAACGTTGCGCCGGAGAGCGGGCAGGCGTTCATGCTGGGTCGCAGGCTGCACCATACAGACTTCGGCGATGGCTCGCACTCGGAGGGGCAGAATGCCGCTTATCAACAGCAGGCCGGAAAACTCGGCCCGCGCTACGTAGCTCGCGCTTGCATCGCCTGCCACATCAACAATGGGCGAGCGCTGCCGCCCGCCGTCGGCGCGCCGATGTATCAAACCGTCGTGAAAGTCGGCGATGACGCGAAGGGAACGCCGCATTCAAAGCTTGGCTCGGCGCTTCAGCCTCAAACCGGCAACGGCGAACCTGAAGCGACCGCCACGCTGACCGGTTACTCGACGATATCCGGAAAGTATGCCGACGGGGCGGCATATTCGTTGCGGAAGCCCCGTTATGCCTTCCAGCGTATCACGCCCAAACATTTTTCCGTGCGGCTCGCGCCTCAACTCGTGGGACTCGGGTTACTCGAGGCGGTAAGCGAGAGCGACATCATTGCCGCGGCCGATCCGGACGACACGAACAAGGATGGAATTTCCGGACGCCTGCAAATTGTGCATGACCCTGAGACCGGCCAACCTCGTCTCGGGCGTTTCGGATTCAAAGCCGGACAAGCCCGTCTCCGCCATCAGATCGCCAACGCTCTAAACAGCGACATGGGCGTGACAACGACGGTTTTTCCAAAACTTGACGGCCAATCAACCGCTGCAGCACCGGAATTAGACGACGCCGACCTGGTCAACATGACGCGGTACATCGCCACGCTGGGCGTCAGTGCCCGCCGCGACCTTACCGCATCCGCACGCGGTGAACAACTTTTCGCCGAGGCCAACTGCACAAAATGTCACACGCCAAAGCTGACCACCAGCGGACACTATCCGTTTGCCGAACTGCGAGGTCAGACGATTCGCCCTTACACCGACTTGTTGCTGCACGACATGGGGCCCGGCCTGGCTGACAATTTGAACGAAAACGCCGCCAGCGGTTCCGAATGGCGGACCGCGCCGCTCTGGAGCATCGGCCTCACCTCCAGTGTTAGCGGAGGCGAAGCCTTTCTTCACGATGG
>JAYGDO010000233.1:0-4008 GCA_046582885.1 Pirellulales bacterium
TGCAGGGCGAAGCGGAATTTACTGGTCGATTGATCAACGCCGCTGGAACTTGGACCATTGGCCGCGGCTTCTACGACAACCGTATCGCCGACGACGCTCGAGCTTGGATTGACGAAGTTCGCGTCAGCGTAACGGCACTCACAGAAAGGCAGTTTTTGTTTGCTGAGCAGCAAAAGTAGACGGAACAGCAATTAAGCAATGAGGTATTCATCCACCATCCGTCGGACCGGGGGTTACGGGGCATTGGGCTACGGCTTGAAAGACTCGGCGCAATCCGAGACCATTTCAGCGCTGAAATCGAAGGAGCAGGCTAGCAGGAAGAGAGATGCCATCCGCTGCAAGCGGGTGTTAGAATAGTAAAATCGCCAGTCGCGATAACCAGCAATTTTCAGCCCGATCTGTGCTGACGGATGACCCACACAACGGCGGCCATGAAACGATCTCTGCTGTGCAAGAGTTCCGTGCTGTTGATGG
Source organism: Pirellulales bacterium (assembly GCA_046582885.1). GTDB lineage: Bacteria > Planctomycetota > Planctomycetia > Pirellulales > UBA7805 > JAYZEI01. The sequence goes on from JAYGDO010000233.1 coordinate 475, forward strand.
CATCGGTGCATGCCTGCGTCGTCGGGCGCGCCCAGCCGGCTGCCCCGGACCGGGTCGAATTCAACCGTGACATCCGCCCGATCCTGACGAATGCGTGTTTTAAATGCCACGGGCCGGACGCGAAAAAGCGGAAGGCCGATTTGCGGCTCGATCGCCGCGAGGCCGCATTTGCTGAACGAGACGGACCCTCGGCATTGGTTCCGGCAAAGCCGTCAGCGAGCGAATTGTATCGGCGGATCACTTCGTCCGATCCAGACAAACGGATGCCACCGACTGATTCGGGCCGTACGCTGAGCAAAACACAAATCGAGTTGATCCGCAGGTGGATCGAGCAAGGGGCCCGGTGGCAAGGGCACTGGGCGTTCGTCCCGCCCCGGCGCTCTCGGCTACCGCCGGTGAAAGATGCCCAGTGGCCCAGCAACTCCGTTGACCATTTCATCCTGTCGCGTCTGGAGAATGCGGGACTCACGCCCGCACCGCCGGCGGGCAAGCGGGCACTGATTCGGCGGTTATCATTCGATCTTCTCGGGCTGCCGCCGACATTGGAGGAAATCGCCGCTTTTCTTGGCGACGATAGTCCCGACGCTTACGAGAAAGTGGTCGACCGGCTACTGGCCTCGCCAAGATTCGGCGAACGGATGGCGGTCGTCTGGTTGGATGCGGCACGATACGCCGACACTCACGGTTATCACGAAGACTTTCACCGGGACATGTGGCTGTGGCGAGATTGGGTGGTCAACGCCTTCAATTCGAACATGGCCTTCGACCAATTCACCATCGAGCAACTCGCCGGCGATCTGCTGCCTGCCGCGACGAACAGCCAGATCGTGGCGACTGGATTCAACCGCAATCACGGGGTGACCGCTTCGGGAATCTCGGAGGAATACCGCGTCGAATACGTTTTGGATCGGGTCCGTACGACATCGACGGTTTGGCTCGGCCTGACGATGCAGTGCGCACAATGTCACGACCACAAATACGATCCGATTTCACAGGCCGAGTTTTATCGGTTCTTCGCCTATTTCAACTCGATCACCGACAAGGGGGTCGAGAACCGATCGGGGAATGTCGACCCGCTGATTAAGGTCGAATTGCCGGAGCATACCGCAGCGGTTGCCAGCCTGAAACAACAGATATCAAAACTCGAACAAGCGCAGCAGCGGCGGGGCTTGGCGGCCGGCGGCGACTTGGCTGCATGGGAAGAACAACGCGTCGCGAAACATGGGGCTGAGAAGTTAGCAACATCCGAGGGCTTGCTGTTTCACTACCCGCTTGACGCAACGAGCGATAATCGGGTGGCGAACACCGTCGGAAAACAGGGGCACGGAACAATCAAAGGCAACGCCATTTGGACAACGGGCCGGTTCGCGGAAGGCTTAAACTGTGACGGCAAAACTTATGTCGATTTGGGCGATACAGCCGGTTTTGAGCGAACCGACGCGTTCTCTTATGGAGGGTGGGTTTTGCCGAAGGGCAGCGGCGCTGTGATTGCCCGCATGGACGACACCGCCGCGTATCGAGGCTGGGACTTGTATGTCACCGAGGGGCGTGTCGAAGCGCACATGATCCACCTCTGGCCCGAAAACGCGGTTCACGTCAAGACGAAGGAGCCACTCAAGTCCGACCGCTGGTCACACGTGTTCGTCACTTACGACGGTTCGGGTAAGGCCGCAGGCGTCCGAATTTACTTCAACGGAAAACTTCAAACCGTCGACGTCACGCAAGATCAACTGACCGGCACCATCAAGACCGCAAAGCCGCTGCACATTGGCCGGCGGAATCCGTCCGGATTTTTCTCGGGCGCGGTCGACGAACTGCGGATATACGGCCGCTCTCTCGCTGCGGCGGAGATCGCGACGTTGGCCGCTGCCAACCCGGTCGCTCCGATTCTGGCGACCGCCAGGCAGGATCGCACGCCGGAACAGGAACGCACGCTGAGGCAGTATTATCTTGACCATCACGATGCCGAGTACAAACAACTCGGCGAGGAACTGGATCAGTTGCGGGCCCGCGAGAAGGCGATTGGCGAGCAGGCGGCAAAGTTGACCGTGATGGTGATGCAGGAAATGAAGGAGCCGCGGAACACGTTCATTTTGAAAAGAGGCCAATATGATCAACACGGCCGGAACGTCAGGTCGGGTACGCCTACATTCTTGCCGCCGTTGCCCGCAGAAGCTTCAGCAAACCGGCTGGCGCTGGCAACTTGGCTGGTGAGTCCGACCCATCCGCTCACCGGCCGCGTGGCGGTGAACCGCTTGTGGCAAATGGTGTTTGGCACCGGCATCGTTAAAACGTCCGAGGATTTTGGGACGCAGGGCGAATGGCCCAGCCATCCCGAACTTCTGGACTGGCTGGCCAACGAGTTTGTGCGTGTCGGCTGGGACGTCAAGCAACTCATGAAGCGGATTGTGACTTCGGCGACCTATCGACAATCGTCGCGGGGCTCACCGGCGGCTTTCGCGCGGGACCCGGAGAACCGGTTGCTGGGCCGCGGCCCTCGTTTTCGCCTGTCGGCCGAACTGATCCGCGACAACGCGTTGGCAGTCAGCGGACTGATGGTGGAGCACGTTGGCGGTCCCAGCGTTAAGCCGTACCAGCCTCAGGGGCTTTGGAAGGAGACATCAAACCGCGGATACCAACAGGACCGCGGCTCAAATCTGTATCGCCGCAGCCTCTACACCTATTGGAAGCGGTCCGTCCCCCCACCGAATATGTTTGCCATCGATGCGCCGACCCGTGAAATCTGCATCGTCCGTCGCCAGCGCACAAACACGCCGCTGATGGCGTTGGTGATGCTGAACGATGCGACATTTGTGGAAGCCGCCCGCCGTCTGGCCCGGCGGGCAATGAGGCAGGTCGCGGGTGAATCCCGCGACCGGATTGCCTCGATGTTCGAAATTTCAACGGCTCGTCGCCCCAAACCGGTCGAACTCGACGTGCTGCTGCAGGTTTACCGACGGCAGCTGGAGGTGTTTCGCAAACAACCCGATGCCGCGCTGGAACTGCTGGCCGTTGGTGAATCGAAGCGAGATGAAAGTCTTGGCGCCGCTGAGCATGCGGCACTGACCACCATCGCCAACATCATCCTAAATCTGGACGAGACGATCACGAAGGAATGAATGGATGAACTTTCATCGTGAGGCCACGTTACCGATGACCCGACGAGGGTTGTTCCGTCAATCGGCGGGCGGAATCGGCGCCGTCGCGCTTGCATCGCTGATCGATCCGGGGGTATTCGCTGAAACAAATACTCGGCGCCGTTCGGTCGGCGGCATCGAGGGACTGCCGCACTTTGCGCCCCAAGCTCGCCGGGTGATCTATCTATTTCAATCCGGCGCGCCGTCGCACATCGACTTGTTCGACTACAAACCGCAGCTGAAGCAATTGCACGGTACGGAACTGCCCGATTCGGTCCGCCGGGGCCAACGTGTGACGGAAATGACACACAAGCAGAAGAGCTTCCCCTGCGCTTCGACGGCCTTCAAATTCAAACAGCACGGTGATTGCGGCGCCTGGATCAGTGAAATCCTCCCC
>JAYGDO010000274.1:0-3329 GCA_046582885.1 Pirellulales bacterium
CGGGGAACTCTACAAGATCGACAAGCTCTGGCCGGGCGTGACGCCGCTGGGCAAGGCCTTTGGCAAGGATACCCAGAAAGACCACGTCTGCATCTGGACCAACACGCATGAAAAGATGCGGGTCTTTGGTACTACGATCGGCCACCACAACGAGACGATGCGCCACGAGACCTACCTGGACCTGGTCACCCGCGGCCTGCTCTGGGCCGGTGGCAAGCTGGACAAGAGCGGCAAGCCGAAACCGGGTTACGGGAAGTAGTCCCTACTACGGTGGCGTGATCTTCGGCACCTCGCCGGTGAGTGCCTCGAGAAACGCGACCAGCAGTGGGATCTCGGAAAAGCTGCGGTCCTGGAGCGACTCGATTTCCGGGGCCAGCCCGTCTCCCCCTCGGCGGGGAACACCGCGGTTGTGATTTGTTGCCACCAGCCAGCGGCCTCGGCACTCAGATCGCTCGGTGGTTTCGGTTCAGGATTTTTCAAAGCGATTTCTTCCACGATATAGACGCCCCTTTGCAGACCGGTCTTTTGTTTGTGGCCGGCCGTCGCGTCGAGGGATGGACGCAAGCGAAGATCGGCGAGTTGATGCCAGCCGAATCGAAGGGTGGGCGAGGCAATCAAACCGTAAAGCAGCTTAACGGTTTCACTCGTCCAACGGTGACAGCCTACCGCAAGCTCGCGGCCTACTGCACCGCCGTTGTCTAGTTCGTGCCGGAAACGTTACCCGGTAACGTTTTTGCTCCTCGCATTACTCTCGCCGGCCCTCTTTGTCTGCCGACGCATGCTTGTAAACCATCACCTGTTGATAGCCCAGGTGCAAAATCACACCGAACGAGTCGATTGTGGCGACTGCGCCCCCAGCGACCGGAGCATCAGCCAGCTTGCGCCAGTCGGCATTCGCGTCCGTCGGGTTGAGCGCCCAGAAGCCTTTCTCTTCCTTGGTGAAGTTCAAGAGCAGCAACTCGCCGCTGGTCGGACAAATCATCAGGTGCGATGAGCTAACTCGAATGTTGCAAGGCGTCTCTTTGACCGTTGTCACTTTGCCATTCAAGTCAATCGCATAGAGATGCTTGCTGCCGTTGCCACCGCCGAAAACCACCGTTTTATGCTTTGGGTTGTATTCGGCAACGTTGTGGTACAAAGCGGCTTTCGAAAAGTCGCCCGTTATCGGGTGCCAATTCTTCCCGCCCATATCGAAGCGATGAGCCTTGCCGGAGTGAAAGGTCAGGAGGCTGCCCTTCACGCCGAGGTCCGGGAAGAAGGCCGTGGCCGTCCCGTGCCCTGCCGGCGCGTCGTCGGGCAAGTCCGGCAGCTTGCTCCACTTCTTCTCACCAATTTCGTATTGCCAGAATACTCGACTGGCGCTGGGACGATGAAAAAAATGCCCGTTCACAGGGTCGCAACTGTTGTTGTCATACGAGTGAAACCACTTCAGCTTGGCCAGCCACTCCGGGCAGGGCTCGGACTTCCACTCGTTGGTCTCGGCCCAGTACGAGATGTACTTGGGCGGTGGTGACAGGTGCCCTTGTCCGATGAAATGCAGGCTCTTGGATTTCGCGTCCCACGCGGCGCTTTCAGAATACGCGATAATGCCGCTACGCCCTGACGTAAGCAGTTCCTTGCCGTAGCCCTTGGTCTTCAGCTCCCGCCACTCGCCCGGCTTCATCTTTGTGGCAAGCTGGCCGAGTTCGGTGCCATGCACGCTGGTCGCTATGGAAGAGAATAACACCGCCACAGCCATGGAGAATACATAAAGGAAGATGCTTTGAACGGTTTTCATCTTTCTGCTTTCCCCCGGCCGTTTGATCACAACCGGCCGTCACAGGAATCACTCACTTAACCATCACAGTGATCGCATGGGCGGTGATTTCCTTGTTGCCGGCGGCGTCCTCGCCGTGGGCGGTGATCTTCAGCGGGCCGGGTTTGAGGCCGGATAGACGCGCCTGCCATGCGTGAAAATTGTAATCGACGTCCCTGGCCTCCACACCGTTGACCACGACACGGAGAGTGCGGCCGTTTTCGGTGGTCGCGCCGCGGATGATCAGTGTTCCGTCTTTGGCATGCACCGTCGCGCCACTGGACGGGTTAACAATGATCGTTGCCGGCGGCAAATCGTCAACGGGATCAAGGACTTTCGGAAATTCGATATTGTTGACTTCCGACACACGCGAGCCTCGGCCTGTGAGCGGCAACTCTTCGCGAAAGCGGCTATCGTTTGCATCGAAATCCGGCGCAGCCGTGCTAACGATTTTCGCGTGACGTCCACTGCCGAAGTAATCGTGAATGTAAACCGGCACGCTGCTTGATGTGGTCGGTGCAACGACCGATCCACCGCCTCGATCGACCAGCGCGCGCCGGTTGCTGTCGGAACGGTTTTCGAGCTTGACGTTGCGGAAGTGTGACTCCGCCTTTCCCGATGGGTTATTGTCGCTGATCTGAATGAGAGGGATGCCGTTGTGGCGAAAACCGGAAAACGTCACGCCGTCCACGGCGACCGTGCCGTACTGCGTACTGCCGTCGTCGTATCCGCGATTAAACGGTTCGCTGCCGACATGGGACAACCGCAAATTGCGGTACACGTGGTGTTCCAATGCCGGATGATAGATGCCGTATTCCGCGCGATTGATGGTGACGTCTTCCATCAGCATCATGGGAACCTGCGATCTCAGTCCATAATGCGTTTCCCAGATTTTCAATTTTTTCAACACGTGCGGATGTTGCTTGTCGGGGCAAGCTCGATGACTGGTGGAAAATCGCATCGCGTAAAGCCCTTCCGTGTGGCTCTCGTTATCCTCGAAGCGATAGATCGGTAGCGTACGGATATCGACGATTTTTTCTTTGCCGTCCGGCATCAAGACCGGCAGGTTGCTATCGAACGCGCTCGTCTTTTGGCTGTCGAATCGGTAGCCGTAATTCAGGTTTTCACAGGCGGTGTTTCGAATGAACGTATTGCGGCCGTTAGCCCACCAAAACGCCGCACCGTCGTTCGGGTCCCATTCCAGCACTTGCTTCGGAAGTCGCTGAGCGATCCGGGCTTGAACGCCTAGATTTCGGTCAAAGACGTTGTAAACTTCGGTGCCATCTTCGAGGAAGTAACCGTGACCCGCGCTTTGGTAGCCAATGCAATCGCGGATCAGCATGTAATTCGTACCGTGGACCGTGATCCAACGATTGTGCGAATCAACAACCGCCACCCCCACGACACTGCTGCCGCGCATGGTGTTCCCGACAAGGTGGAAGTGAATCGGATAGCGCCCCAGCGTTCGGCGTTTCCCCAGATGAGCGAACCGTGCGTAGCTGACGCTGCCGCGGCTGCCCCAGTGATAAACCGT
>JAYGDO010000299.1:0-9112 GCA_046582885.1 Pirellulales bacterium
GACTCCGTGCGTATCCTGCCAGCGAATGTGCCTGGGGATCTGCATGCAATCGTGATGCACTTCGTACCGATAACCTTCGGGACCAATCACCGGCGGCTTCGAACCACTCTTGTCGTCCGCCCCCAGAATTGCCGGGGCGGAGCCGGCGAGAGTCATTCTGCCGGTCACCTTCAAAAATTCACGCCGTGATGTATGGGATTTCGTCATGATGACTGGAGTCCGGTTTGGTCTGGATGGGTTAGTTTAGCAGCCCTTGCGGGCATTGTAAGCAAAGTCGGAACCGGAGAAATTGCTCTCGGCGGCGGAGGTGAGCAACCGCCGGCCGCGTATTTCCGCGCGAGCGTACACAGCCAGAACCAAATTTTCGTGTTGAAACAAGAAATCTGTCTCGTTGCTGCCGATCGTGAGATTGAAGAAAAGCCTCATTGGGGTTGCTGCTTAACCGACAGGTGTGACTCTCTGACACCGGCGGCCCTGGTGGTGATTACAACATCGTTGGCGTACCTATTCAGGGCATCGCCATCCCCGCGCACGAGCACTTTCTGATCGGGGTCTTTCTGAACCGCTTTTTTGAGCAATATCTCGATCTGGTCGAGTTGCATTGCCCGGGCTCCGACCACGTAGCTGCCGTCCCGATTGACGTTGATCACAATGATTTTGGATCTGCTGCTCAGAGTCGTAGCGGACGGGTTCGTCGGCAAAGTTACTTCTACATCCCGAGTGGCTTCGCGCACCCCCTTCACGTGATCCTCAAATTGCGTCAGCGACTTCCCTAAGAATAGTTTTTCATTGGAGATCACCTGCCGGGCAATGGCAGATTCAGGGTGCTTTTTGACTATTTTGCGAATGTTCTCCAAGGCCTTTTCGTAATGCTCGGCGGTGACAAATTCCGGGCCCGCTGCCTCTCCACGGGCAATCAATTTCAGCGTCTCGTCGAACAGCTGATTGGCAGCCTCGTCAGAGGTGATTATTTCTTCCTTATTGTCGGGGGCGGCCTTCGATGCAGGCGCCGCCTGCGGAACTTCTTCCCCCGTCCCACACCCAGCCAGACAACTTACAGCACAAATCAGAAATGTCGAAAATCGTTGTTCGGATATCGCCAAAAACATTCTCCCCGGTGCCGATCTGCTAAGGCTTCCTGATTATCACCGTGCGGTTGATCGGAGGCTCAATTTGCTGCTTCTTCCGGGTGGGATGGCCAGCGGATTTCCGGTTCGACCTCATCCTGGTTGGCCGCCGAGTCGCCGGTACGAATACCACCATCGCTTGGGGTTTGGTGTACGCTCTTGATGCTAGGTGTTTCGTCTTCATGATTTGAATTTCAAATCGCGCTCGAAGGTGGCGACTTCGGGGAACCGTGTCGCTCCCCGCAGTAGCGGGCCGAGCCGCGGGCGGCGTTCGTTGTAGACTTCTACGGCATCGGCATCGGCGTAGCGCAAAAATAGGATGCGGCGGTCGCGTTCGGTCGAGCGATTCCCCTCCGAGCGATGCAATATGTGGCAGTGAAGCACAATCGCGTCGCCGGCGTTTAGGGGCAGGGGGATTGCCTCGTCACCATTTGTTACTTCAACGCTCAGATCCTTTCCGGCCGCCTTGCTCTCGGCAGTAAGGCGGCTCGAGATGTCAATTTGTCCCCGCTGCTGCGAGCCGGGAATGATCCACAGGCAGCCGTTTTCCTCGTCCGCATCGTCCAGTGCGGTCAGCGTCGAAATCGCGTTGGCCGGATCGAGTTGGCCATAGCCGTTGTCCTGATGCCAACCGAACGACTGCGTATTGCCGCGCATTTTAAAGGTCAGCTGTGAGGTCGCGCCCTTGATGTTCGGCCCGATCAACTGCTGGGCGACGTCGACCAACGGTCCTTCAAAGTAGTAGCGGCGGACGAGGGCCGATCGGTGGTGGACATCCCGCACGAGCGCATTTTGCAGCCAGCTGGCGTCGGGATCAAACGAAGTTTTTTCCCGCCGCCAGACCTGCGTACATTCCTCCAAAAGTGCCGCCAGGTTCGCCGCGTCCAGTACCCCGGGCAGGAGCAGGAATCCGTTTTCCTGAAAACTCCGGATCTCGTCGGCAGCCAACTGGTATGGCGTGCCGATTGCGTCGTGGCGGCTCATCGATTCCATTCCCAAATTCCGAATAGTTCACCCGCGACGCAATTCGAGTCGTGCTGCAATTCTACTGGAGCGTTTGCGGCGGTTTGCCGTCGCCGGTGGCTTCGCCCTTGAGCAGCCAATTCAGGTTGAATTTGGCCACGGTCGAGCCGCCTTTGGGGCCCCCTTCAAAGTGGAGGTAGACCCAGCCTTCGCTGTCTGTTCCGGGTCGTCCGGCGTTGATCGACGAGTAGGCGAAGCTGCCCTCGAAAACGAGCCGCTTCAACGGCCACGTCTTACCGCCGTCGAAGCTGGCCCACACGGTGCCGAGCCGCCGGCCGCTGGGGCTGTCGCAATTGCTGTAGATGAGAATGTCCCGCCCGGCCACCGGCAACCGCACCAGTCCAGCCATGCAGCCGTAGTTGGTATTCTGCGGTCCGTCGGGCAGCACCTGAACGTTCTTCAAGTCTTTCCAGCTCGCGCCCCCATCGTTGCTGATGGCGGTCCATCGACGCCGCGGGTTGGCACCCTCTTCGGCCCAGTGCCGGCGCGAGTTGTAGTAAACCGTGCCGTCGGAAAGTTCCGCCACCGTTGCTTCGCCCGTCCCGTTCGCCGGAAACGGATCGCTGGTATTCCAAGTCTTACCTCCATCGTCGCTATAGATGGCGTTGGTGTAGTGGTGTGGCCAACGATCGCGGGCGTTGCGGCCGGCGTACCACCGCGACGGGCGGATCAGGCGACCTTTGTGCTCGCCGTGCCGCAGCGTGATGCCGTGGTCGTTCATGTGCATCGAAGGTACGTTGCCTTTACTGTCCTTGTTGATCACGGTCTCCTGCTGCTTCCAAGTCTTACCGTGATCGGTGCTGCGGAAGACTTTCAGCGGGGCGGGCGGATGATGGTCTTCGACGAAAGCGATGATGTCGCCGCTTTTTTCATCGACCGTCAGACCCCCGCACTGAAAGCCGGGCTTGGCGATGATGATTTCGTCGCCCCAAGTCTTGCCGCCGTCTTCACTGCGCCGCGCGCGGACGCTGGAACTTCCGAAGGTGCAAACGATCGTGCCGTCAACGGCTACGACGACGTTTGGAAATCGCTCGCCGCGAAAGACCTGTTGCAATTCGAGGCTGGGTTCACCCAGATGCGGATCAATTTTACCCTCGGCGGGATGACCCGCCGAGGTGGTCGGCTCCGCTGCGTCCAATGTTGGAAAAGACAGGGCTGCGATCAAGAATACGAGCGACGCAATTGTTGCCGATAACCGAGACTGTTTTTCTTTGAACATCACTTTTCTCCAAGATGCGGATGAGGCCGGACTGCTGATGAGTGCGATTTTAACTTGGTGCAGCGGCGGCGGCCACCACGTAAAGTGGCCGTTATCGAGTTACCCTCCACTTGCCGCCGGCGGCAATCGAGACGTTGACGGAGCCGATGGTGGCGGCGTAATCACCCGACTTGTCAACGCTAGTGCGGATGCCCGAGACGATCTGCTCGGGCCGCTTCGTTGAACGGTGCGGAACGAAGATGCTCAAAAAACGTTCGGGACGAGCTGCCGTAATGGGACGAGCGGCAAATGCGGTGACGTTGGGATGAACGTCCTGCGAATTGGATTGCCGGAGCGAACCGAACTTGAGCGCAGCGTCGTCGTGGATGTAAAGTACGACGCGTAACGTGTCGGTTTGCCACCAAGCCTGGTCCAGGGCCGGAGCGTCGAACCAATTGCGGTCCTGGGGGCCGGTGGAGGTATTGTCTTCGGTGGCCAGATGCCAGACGGGCCCAGCCTGGTATTCATTCTTAAGCGACCGACCTGCCGTGTACGCGTCGGCGACGACGAGAACACCTTCGGCGGTCAGCACCGCCCGGCGGGTCCAGCGGCTGCCGGGACCGTAATAGTTGTCGAATGCGAATTGGCCGAACGAATCGCCCGCGGCGTTGTTTTGGGCCACGGCCGCATCGGGCAGGTGCCTGATCGATCCGCGGCGCATAAAGTCGCGCCGGTCGCCTAAGCGGTCGGGATGCAGCGGGAAATTGTGGCGGTTGTGCAGCACCAGCAGCAGATCGAGGCTTTCTTCGCCCGTTCCGCCCCCCCTCAGGTCGTTGTCCGAGTAGACATTGTTGTACTTTCCGGAAGTGTGCAGAAACTTGGCTCCATTGACGGTGTATTCGTACAAGTGCCCCGCCACGTTGTCCAGGTGTTCGTCTTTCTTGTCGTAGAGAAAAAAGGCGGCAAACGGTTTGCCGGACCGGCGGCCGGCGTTCAGGTAGAGCCGCTCGCGAATCTTGTGCTTGCCGCCGCTGAGCAGCCCGATCGAGGCGCGGCTGGCGGGTAACTGCGGCCCGATCTTTCGCGCGATGAACCAGGCGAACCGGCGGTTGTAGGCCGACATATATTCGGTCGAAACCTTACCGCTGGGAGGGCGGCCACCCAAAACAACTTGTTCGGCGGCCCAGAGGTACTGCGGATTTTTGTAGTGCTGCGCAAGTCGATACCAGAAGTGCCCGTCGCGGCCGGATGTCTCGACGTCGTAGTAGCCGACGTCCCACGGGTTTCGGTAAACCGCTGCGAGATCCTTTCGCACCGGCGCGCCCGAATTGGGATTCCCGCGGACGCCGCCGCCGTGGACGAATCCGAGGCATCGATCACCCAATGCGTTGATCAACGCGCGATCGGATTCGATTCGCCCGGTTGCTTCGGCGATATCCAACATGCCGTGCAAAAATATCGGGCCATAGGGGTAATAATTCCACTCGGCCCAGTCGCCAAAATCCGCCAGATGTCCCCAGATGCGGTCAAGCCACCCGCGGGCCGCGGCGGCCTGCGGCGCGTCGGGAACCAGTTTGAGAGCCAGCGCGACACCGCCGCCGTTGCCGAACGAGTGGTTGTTCGCCGTTTGCGCGCCCTTTTTGAAATCGAGGAACTTGGGTTCGAGACTCTGGTGGACGATCTGTCGGAACTGCTCTTTTTCTTCCGCGGTCAGCATGTTTTGATCGGCCAACTCTGCGTAGATTCGCATCCGCGCCGCGCCGCCCCAGCCACCGTGATATCCGCCGCCGTGCAGGTCGCGCTGCAGCTTGCGGTTGTCGATAGCCAGGATCCTTTCCTTCTTGTCCCCCTTCACCGTCGTGAAGAAGATGTAAAGCAGGTCGCCTTCACCTTTTGCCTGCAGCTGGCGATGCCAGTCGAGGATCAATCCGCGGAAGACGGCGCGGAGAATCTTCAAGGCGTTCCGGTCCTTGCGATCTCCGTCCACGTAGCGGCACCGTAAGCGGTCCCACTGCCACCAGCTGCGCGAGAAAGAGTAACGGTCGTGCGCCGCCAAACTCTCGCGCAGCGCCGCTTCCATCGCACCGATGTCAATGACACTCCGATAAGATTCGCGCGGGTGGCCGGTCAGCAGGTCTTCGTCCGCGTCCGCGGTTTGAGAGATCCCGATTGCTCCGAACAGGGCGAAACAGAGTCTGATCATGGAAATCGTCCCTGTATTCTAGAAAATGTAATTCATCATGAGACATGGAGACCACAACGGGGCATTTGCGTACCCTCCGCGGTAAACAAACGCGATGCGTTGGCACAGTACCCGCCCTTTCGAATAGGATGATCGGAGGTTCGTCTACGCGAAAGGTCGCCAGGTGACTTACGGCTCGTGCTCTCTCGTTTTCCGCCGTCTCGTAACTTTGCTAACAGCATACTTGCTGTGTGCCGGTCTGGCGACGGTTGTCGAATTCGCTGCCGGCCGCGCGCTGGCGGCGGATGGCCGTCCAGTTGTGCGCGGTCGGGTGATATTTGATGGGGATGGCAATGGCCGGTTCGACGCGGGCGAAAAGGGTCTTGCAGGAATTGCAATTACCGACGGAGTGAACTTTATCACCACCGGCGACGACGGCACATTCGAACTCAAGCCGGCAGACGATCCGGTCATTCCGTTTAAGCAGGCGCAGGTCATCAGCATCTGCTGGCCGACAGGTAAGTGGCCCACTTCGCTTTGGTATCGACGCCTGGCCGACATTCGGCCGGGGGAAGAATTACTGTTCGGTCTGCAAGACGATGAACGAAAACTGCCCGTCACGCTGGTCCACGGCAGCGATCCACACAACAACTTTTCGCCGGGCGGCATTAGCAATGTGTGGCGCGATGAAGTCCAACGACTGGGCGGGGCCGTGCGGTTTGCCATCGTTACGGGCGACCTCGGTTATGCGGGGGTCAAAAATGCCGAGCAGATGTTTACGAGCCTGCAGCGGTACACGCAAAACTTCCCGATTCCCATGTTCCACACCCCGGGCAACCACGATCTGGTCGGCATCCACACGGCGGATTGGAAAGAGCAGACCGAGTTGCACGGCAACGGTGCTTATACGAAGTATCTGGGTCCGCTTCGCTGGTCATTTGATTACGCGGGGATTCATTTCGTGGGGCTGGACTGGGCTTATGAAGCGGAGGACGGCAAGCTGCAAACGGGCATGCCGAAATCGGCTATCGATTGGATGGAAAAGGACTTTGCGCGCTTGGCACCCGGGACTCGTATCTTTGCGTTTATCCACTCGCAGTACACCGTCGAGCCGAGGTATTGGCAAGTGCTGCAGAAGTACCGAATGGAACTCATGCTGGCGGGGCATGCACACCAGAATTTGAATGTGGGTGGCGGCGGCTTGAAGATGCTGACCACGATCAACCTCCGCGGTCCGAACGCGCCTTATCGGCTGCTACACATTCACCCACAGGGCCACGATACGGTGGACCGCTGCGCGGGCGGGATTTCGGGAAGGCACACGAGGCACTGTTCGCTACACGTGCCGGAGCCTCTGGCGAAGCTGCGCCGCGAGCATGCCGTGTTGGAGAACGTCAGCGTGAAAGAGGGCAGGCGGTCCGTCGATAAGGTGAACGGGCGCTGGTTCGAACTGTTGGCCCAGATCGATCCGCAGTCGGCCCAAAGCTGCGGCGTGCGCGTTCTATCAACCGACCCTGAGCAGCCGCCGCTTGAACTGGCCTTCGATGGCAATACGCTCCGCTGCGGACTGCTGGTTAACCCGGTGGTTAGGCTCGATCCGAACGAGTCGTTCCAACTGCACGTTCACATTATCAACGGGCAGGCGAAAGTCCGCGGGCAAGGCCGTTTGTTTTTCGAACGTCCCTTTCGCACCGATCGAGCTTGCCGCGCCGAGTTGTTTGCCGACGGTGGTCAGGCGGTGTTTGTAAAAGTCGACGCCTGGCAACTTGCTCACGACGATCTGCAGACCTTGGCGATCTTGGTGCACCACCACAGCTATCAGCGGCAGAATCGCCGCGCGGCCGCGTACCAACAACTGATCGACCGCCGGAAAGAGAAATAGTAACGCGATCAGCTACGCGGCGAGCCGATTAGAATTCGTCCCCGTCTGGCGGAAATCCCTCTCGCCGGGGCTCCTGTCGCGGAGTGGCGAATTTACTCTGCTGCCCGGGCGGGATCAACTTGCCGGTGATGTCGGTTTTTGTGACCCCTTTCCCCAGGAAGGGCACATCGTAAGGGTGCGCCGCCTTCCCCGTATAGGTCGTGCGGGAACTGAAAACGATGTCGAGCGTTTTCCCTTCGCCCTGATCGATTTTTATCGCTCTGCCATAATTTCCCGTCCAGCGGATGTCGCTGAACGGGTTGTCAATTCCACCGTTTGAGTAAATGGTTATGATTTTCTTTTCGTCGTTGTACCTTCTACCGCGGAATTCATTACCCTTGTCCGTGTGCTCCCATCGTTGCGAGGTGAGGCGTGTCAATTCCCATCGCCATTCTTTGTCGGTTCGCTCGCGTGAGCCGATCATCCGACCTGCGGCCTTCGGCTTGATGTCAAATGGTTTGTCGCCTTCGGCCGAGGGTGTTACGGTGAGGCGGGTTCCTGAGGCGGCTTTCCACGTGCCGATCAGCCGACCGCTTTCCTTGACCTGGAAGTCGAGATCAAACTCCCAGATCTTTTGGTCTCGCTGGTTGGATTTCTTGTTTGTGGCCCTGTAGACGTACGTGCCGAGGAACTTCTGCGCAAATTTCGGGATTTTGCCGTCATCGGGTTCGGCGTCCGGCGTTTCGAGCGGGTCGCCGTCCGGCTTGGCGGTTGTCTTCGCGACCAGGCGATCGTACTCGCTCAAGCGAAGTTCAACACGCCGCCGCTGGAGTCCGCCTTCGGTGAGCGACGGCAGCGATTTTTTGTACCAATAGCCGGCGCGCTGGCGAAACGCCGTCTGCTCGGGGTCCTTGGCGGCGTCCGCCAGTTTCCACCAATGTTCGGCAACCTCGATTTGCGCCGCGACCATGGCATCTGCCGCCGAAGCGGCCAGTTCGGCACTGGCGGCCTGCTTCAAGGGCTCGTCCGCACCCAGGGCCAAATAAGTAGGAGCGTTTTCCCAGTCTCCTTTGACGATGCAAAGGTACTTGCCGACCATCAGGTTGGCCGCCGGATCGAGGGGCGTTTGCTTTAGCTGTTCGAGCGCCTGCTGGTACTCTTTAAATTCGGCCACCTCCCGGCTGATTTCAGCGACCCGGGCCTGAAGCGCTTCCAAGCTGTCCTTGTCGCCCGACTGCTCGGCCGAATCCAAAGCGTATTCCGACAGCTTTCCGACGAGCTCGAATCGGCCGGCCCGTACGGCCGCGTCGATCACGGACCTCCAGCTGGGTACGATCGCGGCATGTTCCTCGCGGCTGGCGAGTTTGTTGCGAATCTGGTATAGCGCCGAACCTTTTCGCCTCAAGGCGTCGATCTGAAAGCGGTTGTCGACCCTGTCAATGATCACGAGCACCGCTTGGGAGTCCTGGGCCTGCACCGCAATCTTTTTCGCCTCTTGCAGCAGTGCGTACTGATCGGCCGGCACTTTGGTGTCGTCATGAATCTCGATAATCTGCTTTACCAGCGCCGCCAGAGCGGTACGCCGTTCGGATTTGGACTGAATGGCGTTGGCCTTGGCGTACTGGCTGCCAAAGATCGACTCCACGTTGGCTTGCGACTTCGACAGCAGCTCTTTGCTGGGTACCGCCAGCTTATCCGCCGAATCTGCGAAACCGCACGGC
>JAYGDO010000309.1:0-1853 GCA_046582885.1 Pirellulales bacterium
TCGGCGGTCCTTGCTTCCCAGTCAATATCAACGGCACGGTTGTTGCCCCGAGGAGGTGGACTGTCGTCCGAACAGGAACAGCCCCAAAGCCCGACGAGCATCGATACACTACAGAGCGGCAACGCCGCATTTTTCCAACCCGTTTGCATCACAAAACAACCTCCCTAAACAAAAAGTGCCCGGCGACGGCAGGCCCGTCGTGACCAGGCAACAGCGAGCCCATCCTACCACATCTGCGCCATAAGAAGTTTAGCCGTCTGTCAACTTGATATTTCCATTAGGGGCCCGCAGATTCAACAGCTTTGGACTGGTCATATCCATGCGACCGAACTGGTGGTCGCGACGATTGCCATTGTGCGATCAACTGCCGCGGACGGGGGCCCGCTAACCGTTGCCAATGTACCCGTGCGGTTGAAATTGCGGCATGAGAGCGTTGAAACCGCCGGCACGCCGGCCGGGCAACGACGGACACACCCCGCCGGTTCGTTTTTAACGGCTGGCACGACGACCTCCTCGAACAGGGGAACCCGACGATGGCGCGAACGCCCGGAGGCCACGGGACGGATACGCGGACGGGGAGATGATTTCTCCCTGCCCCGCTACTCCCCTCCAGCCGCACCCCGCAGACAACGCACCCGCTGCAAAACACCGGCGTGGACCAACGCCGCAAGCCGCGTCGTTGACGGTCAAGTTAATCCGTCAGCTTGATGTTCTCGTAGTAACTCTTCAGATTCAGCAGGCTCAGACAAGTGGTGCCCAGGCGGCCGAGCGCGTTGTTCCTTCCACCGCCTCCTGCCCAACTGCCCCTTACGTGGCCCTGCGTTTCTCGCGAGTTGAGCAAAAACGTCTCCATCGCGTCGCTCCACGTACTCCATACCGGGCCGGCGTCCGTTTCATCGCCCATCATCCGCATGAAGTGGTGCGCGTAAAAGTTGAAATAACGATCAGTATCCGCAACACCGTTGGCGTTCCGCTCGGCGAAGAACTTTGCCAACGCCTCCATTGAATCGTGGTACTTCAATTCCGGATTGAGGTACAACCGCATGTAACCGCCCGCCGCCCACATCGCTCTACTGGTTTTGTGGCGATTCGGAGGAGTATAGCAATAGGAGATTCCCAGATGGTAAAACCGCGTGTTCAAGAACTGGTCATCCATCAGCAAGTTTTGACCGCCGACCACTGCATTGGCGGCCGTGCCGTTCATGGATTGGCCCCCGCAAGCATCGAGCCAATCGTGAAGCCGCGACAGGATGCCGTCCAATCCGGCAATCGGAAATTGCGCTTGATTGGCGCTCTTGAGCGACTGCGTCATCGCCGCCGTCACGCTCGTGTCGGCGCTCGAACCGCAGTGATAGCGGAATCCGCCGTTACCGTGCTCGCAGTTGGCAATGTAATTGACCGCACGGAACGACTTGTCGTAAAGCTCCGTCGGGTCGACGCTGCCCCAGGCACCGTCCTGCGAGCCCCGGCGATAACCCTCGACCAACGCCATCACGGCGAAGGCGCGTTCGTACCCTCGAGCGTGGCCCGGGTTGCAGTCACCGATATAGCCGTTCGGCTGGACTTGCCGCATCAGGAAAGTAAGTCCCTTGGCGACCGTTTCTTGATAGTCGCCGGTACCCGGGCCGCTGCCCGTGCCCAGGAAGGCCAATAACGCAAATCCGGTCGCCACGGCGGGACAGGGGCTGTTGAACGTCGTTTCGTTCGGGCACCGTCCGGCACAGGGCGGCACGCCGCCGATGTGATGTTTCAGCGACCATCCGCCGTTGCCCACCTGGTGCCGCAACAGCCAAATCAAACCTTCGTCGATTCCCCGGTCCGGCTCTTCTTCGTTATCTTCACCGCCACCTCCC
>JAYGDO010000322.1:0-12505 GCA_046582885.1 Pirellulales bacterium
GCGTTGCCGAATGGGGCCACCTAAATTTGCCCCATCATTTCGTCCTGGAATTGAATCTTTGGGGCTCCTGCCCCGCCGCAATAATAATTGTAATCGGCTTCGATAGACGCGCCCTGCCGAATTATTTCAGGCTTCCGCTCAGCAGTTGGCCCTCGATCAGCACTGCCGATGTTCGCAGTTCACGCACGGCGTCCAGATGAGCCAGACTTACGCGGATGTACGACCGTTGTGAATTGATCAGCGTTAGGTAATCCATTTGCCCTTGTTCATATCCCCTGCGGACCAGTTCAAGTGACTTGTGAGCCCGCGGAAGAATCTGCCTTGCGTAACGATCCGCTTGCTGTCGGGCATTCGCATAGCGGCGGTAGATGACCGCCAGACGGTCCTGCAGGTCGAGTTCGATTCGCCGGACGTTGCTTTCGGCGACGATTAATTCGGAGCTTGCCCGCTGGACATTGCCGCCGTTGGCATCGAAGACTGGAATCGGAATGCCGATTTGTACGTTGGCGACCTCGTCGGTGGTGACATTGTGATGCCGCACACTGACGGAAACATCAACATTGGGAATCCATTCGCGGCATTGCCGAGTTACGATGAGCCGCGCACGCTCGACTTTCATCATCGCCACGTCCAACTCGGGGCTGCGCTGCATGACTGCGTGGTAGCATTCCTGCCAATCCAGTTCAGGAACGTCGCCGTCCAAATCGCCTGCCAGCAATGTCGGTTGTAAATCGGTCAGGCCAACGACCGCCATCAGCCTTTGCCAAGCTTCGAGATGACCGTTGTCCGCGTTGTCGAGCAACATGTGCGCAGACTCGGCCTCAATTTCGGCTTGCAGCAAGTCGTTTTCACTCGCCTGTCGTCCTTTCAGCAGCAGTTTGGTGCTGCTAACGAGTTGATTGGCTATGTCCGACAGATCCCGCGTGAGTTGCAGTCGCCGCTGAGCGACCAGCGTTTCGTAAAATCGAATTCGCACGTCGCTCAGGACTCGCCATTGCTGCACGTCCAGCGAGAATTCCGCTTCCCGCACCGCCGCAGTGGCGGCCGCTTGGTCCAATCGCAATTTGCCGCCCGTGATCACTTTTTGGCTGACGAACGCGCCTTGCTGGCCCGCCGAATCGCGAATGCCAATTTCGGCCGCGTGGTAACCGATAACCGGATTGGGCCATCGTCCCGCCTGCCGCCAGTGGCCGCTGGCCGCATCGACCCGCGCGGCGGCGGCCACCAGCGCCGGGTGGTACTGCTGTGCCATGGATTCCAAATCGGCGAGCGATAGCGTCCGATTACCGCTCGGTGCGACTTGCGGCCGCGCGTACGCGGGTAGTAGCAGCAAGTACATCATTGCTAGCCAGGCGGATCGGATGCGGTGTTTTGTGAAGTACGTGGGCATTATGTCCGTCGGCACTCTTGCGGCGGCGGCGCGGAAACTGACAATCGGGCGTAATCTGTATCGGTTGTTTCGGCTTTGCGGATTACGTTGAAGGGGACATAAAAAGGCAAAAGCAATGAAATCCACGACGGAATACCTCAGTTTCACCATTCCTGCCCGCATGGACTTTTTGAACATTACGCCTCAGATCGAAGAGATCGTCGGCCGCAGTGGCGTGCAGGAAGGCCTCTGCCTGGTCAATGCAATGCATATCACGGCCAGCGTCTTCATCAACGACGACGAACCGGGGCTGCACCGCGACTACAAAAAGTGGCTCGAACAGCTCGCGCCGTTCGATGCTTCCCCGCAGCGGTATCACCACAACCGTACCGGCGAGGACAACGCCGACGCCCATCACAAGCGGCAAATTATGGGCCGCGAAATCGTGGCGGCAATCACCGCCGGTAAGCTCGACTTTGGGCCCTGGGAGCAGATTTTCTACGGGGAATTTGACGGCAGGCGGCCGAAGCGTGTTTTGGTGAAGGTAATCGGCGAGTAATCTGCTGGAGCTATGTTGCAGTCCTGCAACGCTGCAAATATGCAGTCGTGGCCTATGCTTGTAATGAATCCGCCTCCCCGCGGATCGGTACGACCGTTGACGACGGGGCACCCGCGAGGCAGTTGATGAAGTTTCTAAGGCAATACCAAGAACGACTTCAACTCGAACACGGCTGGCAGGTCGAGTTGGGGTGCTCGAACTGCGGTCACTCAGCCCTGCCAAATTTCAGAGGTTGGTCGCCGAACCGCGCACTGTGTTTTGCCGCGCGGCCCACTGTCTTTGCCAACATTTCGTGTTCGAATTGTGGAAACGACCTGCGCGAGGAAGCCGGTGAGCGATTGGTTTCGATGTTCTCCGCTGTGGCTCCGCCGCCGGCGAACCGTCGATTGGTCGGCTGGTTCACGGGGCTGCTCGTTGGAATTCCACTGCTATTGCTGGGAATTCTCTTTACGGGTGTCCAAGCGGATTGGTGGGGTTATCAGGCGTTCGTATTGTTCGTCGCGCTGTCCTTGTTCGTCGGGCCGGTCGTCATGGGGTTTAACTACCGGGTCGCGTCGATCCGTCGCGAGTGTGTGTGCAGTCGACCGAACTACATTTTCATGGGTCAGTTGGGACGGTCGAATTGTTACCGTTGTGCGTCGTGTGGCAATTTGCTGCGGCTGTGGGATTGACGATCTGCAGGCCCGGTCTGCCGTAGCGTTAGTCGGAAAGCCCCAATCGCGCCCGCCAGTTTCCGCGGTTTTTCCTGGCCTCGATCGGATCGTCGTTAGAACGCGGGCCAACATCCACGCCTGCCGCAGCGAGTTGCTCTTCCAGCGCGGCACGTTCTCGGGCCAATTTGGCGCGATCCAGTGAAATATCGATTTCCGCCCTGCGCTGTTTTTCGCGCATCTCTTCGTAAAGCACCGACAGTTTTTCCCGCTCCTGCTGGATGACTTCATCGGCGTCTAAGACTACGGTTGTCTGTTCTGCCAAGTCGGGCGCGGAACTTTGTTCAAGCTGTCGCCGCAGTGATTCAATCTCCCGATCCTTGGCCGCGACGGCTTCGTCGGTTTGCTCGATGGTGGATTTGATGGTGACGCGATCTTGTTCGCTGTGCTGGGCGGGACCGCCGGCGTTCAGGGCGGCGATTAACCGTTGTTTCTGTGACTCCCAATCAAACCCGGCACCGGCTGCCGGCTGACACGTGCTCGGCTGGTTTGCTGCGGCCGATCCGCCTCCGTCGAGTTGTTCCCGGGCCTCGGCGAGTTCGGCTTTCAGTTGTCGGATTTCGTCGTTCGCCAATTCGTTCCGACGAGCTAGATCCTCCGTTTGCTGTTGAAGTTCGGAGGTTTCGCTCCCATTGTGCTCGGACACCGCCGCTTCGAGTAATTCGATCGCCTGCTCGAGATCCCGGTTTCGACTGAGCAGCATGTCACGTTCGCTGGCGACGGCTTCCAGCGGTTGTCGGTTGCCCGTCGCGTAGAATTCGGCAGTTGAAGCGTGCTCGGCGGCTATTTCCGCAAGTTGCCGGACAAGATCGCGCTCGATGTGCTCGATGCGCTGGCGTTCTGCGGCGAGGAATTCCTCGGCAGTGGCGCAATAGTGTTTAAGCTGCTGTGCCAGGTTTGCGTCGTTCTGTGCCGAATTCTTCATGTCGTTTGTCGAAGCCGTTCAATAAGGAACCCGTAGGGAATCCGGGCGGTGCGGGCGATATTTACTCGATTGCGACGCCTCTTCCACCCCCCCCGAAACAAGGAGGCCAGGTGAAAACAGACCGAGCAGGCGGCTAAGTTAGCTAAGTTTATTTACGCCGCAGGAATACAAAGGTCAAAACGATCTTTATCCTGCCAACCGAAGAAATCCGTTTATGACGGATGGCGCGGATCTGAGGGGACGATCGCCGGCAAACAGAACGAAACCGGCAACCGGCCCCGTTTTGCTTCTTGGAAGGGGGCCGCGAGTCTGCGCTCCTTATTGCTCGGTGCCGGTGTCGAGCACGGCGAGAAACGCCTTTTGTGGAATGTCGACGCTACCGATCGACTTCATTCGTTTCTTGCCTTCTTTTTGTTTTGCCCACAGCTTCTTTTTGCGCGAGATATCGCCGCCGTAGCATTTGGCCGTGACGTTTTTGCGCATGGCGGAAATCGTTTCGCGGGCGATCACGCGGGTGCCGATCGCCGCTTGTAGGGCGATCTCGAACATGTGGCGACTAATTTCCTTGCGTAATTTTTTGACGACCGCGCGGCCGCGGTGTTCGGCATCGCGACTGTCGCAGATGACGCTGAGAGCATCGACGCGGTTGCCGCCCACCAGGATGTCCAGTCGCACCAGCTCGGCCGGATAGTAACCGAGTAACTCGTAGTCCATCGTGCCGTAACCCTTAGTGGCGCTCTTTAACTTGTCGTGCATGTCGTAGATAACTTCGGCCAGGGCTAGGTCATAAACTAGCATTGCCCGCGTGGGCGAGAGGTATTCGGTCCGTTCATATTTGCCGCGGCGATCTTCGCACAGCTTCATTACCGGGCCAATGTAATCGACGGGCAGAACGAAACTCACGCGGACGATCGGATGGCGGAATTCTTCGATGTCGCCCGCCTCGGGAACTTGTTGCGGTGTGTGAATGACGAGGGCCTGGCCCTCCTTGGTGTCGATCTCATAGGTGACGTTGGGAGCGGTTTGAACTAGGTCGAGGTCCGATTCCTGTTCGAGCCGCTGCTGGACGATCTCCATGTGCAACAACCCGAGGAAACCGCAACGGAAGCCGAACCCCAAGGCGTCGCTGGTCTCCGGCTCAAATTCGAAACTCGGGTCGTTGATTGCCAGCTTTTGCAGGGCCTCGCGCAGCTCTTCGAAGTTTTCGCCATCGGACGGATAAAGCCCGCAATAGACCATCCGTTTCGGTTCTTGGTAGCCGACCATCGCTGTAGACGGGTCGGTGGGTGTACTGACCGTGTCGCCGACATGGACGTGGCCCAATTCCTTGATGTTGCAGATCAAGTACCCGACCTGTCCGGCGCATAGCTGTTGGCAAGGTTGCCGCTGCGGCACGAACTGGCCTAATTCGATTACTTCGTGGACGGTGTCGGCTTTGAGAAATTTAATCTTCTCACCGCGCCGCACGGTCCCGTTCATCAGGCGAATGTATGTGATGGCTCCGCGGTATTCGTCGTAATGCGAATCGAACACCATCGCTTGCAGTTTGGCGTGCGGATCTCCTTTCGGAGGCGGCATCTGTTCGATAATGGCCGCCAGCACTTTGTCGATGCCCGTTCCGACCTTGGCGCTGCAGCGCAGCACTTCGGTTGCGTCGAAGGCGAGGCTCTGCTCGATTTCTTCGGCCACTTCGTCGGGCCGCGCGTGCGTCATGTCGATCTTGTTCATGACGGGCAAGATTTCCAAATCGTGTTCCATTGCCGCATAAAAATTTGCGACCGTCTGCGCTTCGACGCCTTGAAACGCGTCGACCAGCAGCAATGCGCCTTCGCAACAGGCCAGCGAGCGGGACACCTCGTAATGAAAATCGACGTGCCCGGGCGTATCGATCAGATTTAGTTCGTATGCCTCGCCATCCACCCGATACTGCATCGTGACCGCGCGGGCCTTGATGGTGATGCCTCGCGCGCGTTCCAGTTCCATGTCGTCCAGCAACTGCTCGTTCATGTCGCGCGGCTGCACGGTGCCGGTGTGTTCGATCAGCCGGTCGGCCAGCGTACTTTTGCCGTGGTCGATGTGCGCGATGATCGAGAAATTGCGGATGTGTTTAATGTGCATGGTGCATGGCGGATTGGGGCATTGAGCGGATATTTTCTAGCTTGATACTCCGTGTTCTATGCTTCGTAACCGGGCGACTCCCGCCGCTCCAATGTATCCGGCGTCGCCGCCTAACGATGCGAAATCGATTTCAATTCGTTCGGCGATCACGGGAAAGGCCCGCCGGGCAACTTCTTCTTTGATTCGATCGAGAAACTGTCGGCCCACCGGATTGTCGCGACCGCCAAAGTCCATCGCGCCGCCCAGCACCACGGCCGCAGGATCGATCGTGTGCAGCAGCGTGGTGATGCCGATCCCCAGGTAACGGCCCGTCTCCAAAATAACTTCCAGCGCCAGCACGTCGCCCTGTTCGGCTGCCGCGTGAATCTGTTTGGCCGTCAGTGGAATGTTTGACGAGCGAACTTCGAGCAACGAGCTTTCGCGGCCGGCGTCGAGCGCCTCCTGTGCCCGCCGCGTCACGCCGGTCGCGCTGGCGTAAGCTTCGAGGTGCCCCCGGTGTCCGCAGCTGCACATCCGGGCATCGTCGCGTGAATCGACGATGATGTGTCCACACTCGGACCCGTGGCTGTTGACGCCGTCGATCGTTTGATCTCCGACAATGATTCCGCCGCCGACGCCCGTGCCGAGCGTCAACAGGATCATGCTGGGATACTGCGAGCCGCTGCCGACCCAAAACTCACCGTAGGCCGCGGCATTGGCGTCGTTGGCGTAGGCCACCGGCCTTCCCGCGTGCTGGGACACACGGTCGCGGATCGGAAAGTCGTGCCAGCCCGGCAAATTAACCGGATTGAGCAGTATCCCGTGGGGAATGTCCATCGTACCCGGGGTCGCAAGTCCGATATAGGCGATATCGTTCGCGGCGACGCCCGCATCGCGGCCCGCCTGCAGCGCCGCTTCGGCCATCCGCCGCGCGCCTTCTTCGGGGCCTTGTTCTATTTCACTCTTAACCGTTACGTACGACAGCGGTCGGCCCAGGTCGTCCACTAACCCGGCTTTGATGTTGGTACCACCCAAATCAATTCCGGCGAAAAACGGCGGCTGGGCGTCGTCGATTAAAATAAATTCGCGGTTGGGCATTGCCGGATCGGATTCCGCATGTTGGTATGTTTTGCTGACAGAAAAGCCCAGTATTATAGCAACCGCGTCGCGCCCGGTTAACCGCGACACGGTACACTAAAACTATGGGCTCAGTCGCAGGAAAAACCCGACTTCCGAGGTTGCGAAAATTTCGGGGCTCGACCGCCGTTCGCTGTCTGGCGGTATTGGCAGTGTGTGGCGGGCAGAATTGCGTGGCCTTCGGTCCCGAAATGGCCGTGGCGGATGATATCGAGGCCGCCTGCCGTCAGCTCAAAGCGGATTACGCCGAGCAATTTGGGAAGTTCTCGGCCATGCTGCAGAGGCAAGGCCACCGCGACCTGGCCGCGGAGGTGGACCGGTGGCTTCCCCGCACCGGGCCGTATCAGCTGGCGCTGTTTACGCGTCGCCACGTCGAAACAATTTCAGACGGGCCCGCTAAAGACGCCGGGCTGTCGCGGTTCGCCGCGCTGCGCCGGCAACAGGCCGCAGCAATCTTCAAACTCGCCCGACGTGCGGCCGCCGAGGGCCGCGCGGCGCTGGCCGTTTCGCTGGCGATGGAGGCGCTGCGCGCGGACCCGGCACATCGGGCCGCGGCCGCGGCCCTGGGGCTTGAACAACACGACGGCCGGTTGCGGACCAGCGGCGAGTTGCGACAGCTTCGCGCCGGCCGGGTGTGGCACGAACGGTTCGGTTGGCTGCCCGAAGATCACGTTGCGCGGTACGAGGACGGGCAGCGGTACTACAACGGACGTTGGATCACGGCCCAGCAGGAAGCCCGGCTGCGGAGCGACATCGCCCGCGGCTGGAAGGTTGAGACCGAGCATTTTTCCGTAACGACGAATCACGGTTTAGAGGCGGGGGTCGCACTGGCCGCGCAGCTCGAACAATTCTACGACGTCTGGTGGCAACTGTTCGCCGGTTTTCACCTGACGGGCGACGAGCTACAGCAGATGTTTGATCGCGGCACACAGCCTCGACGCAGCCGGCGTTTGCACCAGGTCGTTTACTTTCGCGATCGGGCGGAATACGCCGCGGTTTTAAAAAAGATGCAGCCGGGCGTCGAGGGGACGCTGGGCATTTATTTTGGCGACGTACGGACGGCATATTTTTTTGCGGGCCAGGGGCAGGATCCCGGGACGATTTTTCACGAAGCGGCCCACCAGTTGTTTCAAGAGTCGCGTCCCGCCAAGCCGATCGTGGCCCTGCGCGACAATTTTTGGATGGTCGAAGGCATTGCCTGTTACCTAGAATCGCTGCAGTTGACCAAGTCGTACGCGCTGGTCGGCGGGCTCGACCACGGCCGTGTTCCGGCCGCCCGCGTGCGGCTGCTGAAGGACGGATTTTATGTCCCGTTTGTCGAAACGGTGGCAATGGGAAGCCGCGACGTGCAGCGCGACCCGAGAATCCGCACGCTCTACTCGCAGTTCGCCGGGCAAGCGGCGTTCCTGATGCATGCAGACGGAGGCCGTTATCGCGACGCCGTGTCGCGGTATTTGCAGGCGATTTACCGCGGCGGAGCGAATCCCGAGACGTTGGCGCGGGCTACCGGTTCCGATTACGGCGACTTGGATGCTAGTTACCGGGAATTCTTGCGCGGCGCGGCAACAGCGAGCCAATAGAGTGGCCGTTGACCGCTTGTTTGGCGAGGATTATGATCGGCGAGTTGTGCGGCAAACCGCCGGTGGTGGCTGTAGCTCAGTTGGTTAGAGCGTCGGATTGTGGTTCCGAAGGTCGGGGGTTCGATCCCCCTCAGCCACCCTGCCAAAAAACCCGTGAATCCTTGCCATAACAAGGGGTTGCGGGTTTTTCTTTGCGCAGCGGCCAGCGCCGTAGATACCCTGTTTTGCGCTGTATTGTGCATCAAGTGGGCACAAATAGGGCACAAATCCTGCACAAGCAAAACGTGCCGTTAAGTGTATAGTTAGCCGCGGAGAGAACATGAAGAAGATCTCAATAAGTTTGCTTTCAATCTGCATTTGCATATTCCTTCTTTCGTGCAACTACACGAAACCGGAACCACTGGAAGTCCGGGTCCCAGATGGTCTCGTTACAGCAACCAACCGGCAGAGAGACTTTATGGAGAATCTAAAGTCCCTGACACGAGGCATGTCGGTGCCGGAAGTAAAGCAGCACCTTGGAAGTCCGACAGAAGAATCGCCTGGTCTTCTGTTCTATCATCTCCCTGAAAGTAGTGTTGAAGGTGGTCACTTTGTGACGGCGACACTTAAGTTTGGAACAAGTGGCCTTACAGAAGCAGAATCAATGTTTGGTCACGAGACTCGTTCATTGAGATCTGAATGACAAAAAGGCTAACAACACCTTCGAGCGGACACGCTAAAGCACGCCGCTCAAGGTGAACGTTCGCGCAGGAATTATCTTAGAAATCCAGCTTCTGCCTCGGGTGCGGACACCAGTTAAATGAGGTGTTCGCGCAGGGAAGTTACTTGTGGCGGGATTGCAAGAAACGGGGGGCGGCAGCCCGCTGATGGCACGCCCTCCCGCCGACGCCTAGAATCGAGGGATCGGAATCGTACGTATCTGACACGCCCGGTGCCGAGGTAGTTGCAGCGAAACGTCCGAAGATGCAGCAGGCCGGCAGACGTCAGGGTAAAAAGCCCAGCCCGAAGGGCAAGCCGGGGCTCACGTTCGAGACTCCGATGCAATAATCGCGGGTGCAGAACCTCTCACGGTGTTTGTTTGCTGCTGTCTTTTGTTCTGTTAGTTGTTTCGAGAGTCTTGGATTCGAGCGCCTCGACCATGCGCCGCCCAAGCTCATGGCAACCTGGCAGCGCGATATGGACGTCGGGCTTGCCGTTTCGATCCGGCTCGAACGCGAGCCCGTCGATCGGAACGGTCACAATACGAGAATCCTGTTTCGCAATCCGATCCAACGTTGCGTTGACGCCCCGCGGTCCTACTCCCAAATCGCGAATATGCCCTACAACAATCGGTAAATCGCCGTCGAGCTCACCACGAAATCGCACAAACAGGTTTTTCAGTGCCCGTTCGAATTTCGCCTTGTCGGCGGCCGAGTCCGATTCCCCTTGATGCCAAAATAGCCCTTTAAATTCCAGCTCTTCGTTCAGTTGCTCCTTCACTTGCACGCGAGCAGATTCGATGTACCGTTGAAATAAGCCGAACAGTCCATCGTCAAAGGTCTTGCCACCCGTAGGATCTTCGCCGGGCCACCAACCGTTTTTCGCTCGATTCAACACGGAAGCGCCACAGCGGCAATACTGAATGAAAACGATGTCTTCGCCCGCTCGATCGGCCAGCGCGCCCGCCAGGCCGTAACCCATCGTGTTTTTGTCCAAGGTGGTGAGCGTGGCCAACTTCGAGCTACTCGGCTCCGAAACGCATGGCATGCCAAAGTAATAAACCTTTGGCTGCGAATCATCTGCTTTCGCGCCTCTCGCTTGTCTCAGGTGACTGATTCGCCATCCATTTGACTGCCCGGCGACGACGTATGCGTCGATGGCCAGCGCCGGTTTGGCCGTAGTCACCAACAGCAAACCCACTAGCAGTAACGACGCTTGTCGTAGTTTCATGTCACGCCTCTGGGATCGAGAGTAAGTGCAAGCCGCCGCTCATTGTCGCGGCGGATGTCATTAAACACGGACCGGCGAGTTCTTCAAGGATCCGTCGATCGACGTCATTCGCGTTTTTGGGAACGGAGTAGTTACGGACGAAATGAGTTTCCCAACTGATAGTGCACCTCATCCACAATTCGGCGCTCCAGCCCCGGAAGAAATGGTGAGGCCCAGTCGTGAAAGATCATCGCTCCGCCCCCTTCGTACCCGCCCTGCTGAAGCACCTTTTCGGACGGGATATAGCAAGGTACGTCATTGGCGTAAGAATTTATCCAGATTCGTTTGTGATCCAGTTCTTTTTTGAGGCGCAGAGAGTATTCGGCGACGACTTCACCTCCCAAAAACACCATGGCCAAGTCATCAGAAAACGCCCAGGTTTGTACGGGCAACGGAACACGCGTCTTGATCGCTTCACCTCGATCCAGCCTCTCCAGATGGATCTTGGCGTGGAACCCAACCGTGCCCCCGCGTTCGGCCTTGGTTTGCGCGCGATCCATCCATTCAGCGCGGGTGGGGATCTTGGCCAGCTGCAAATCGACGAGCGACAGCCGGGCGTCTAGTTCCCCCGCAATCGGTGTCAAAGGCGTTCGCGACAGACGCATGACTTCCGTTGCGATCGCCCGGCCATGTTCCGCGGCAACTGCGTCCGGCTCGCCTGTTCCGCGGGCCGGGTTGGCGTCGGCACCGCAACCCGCCGACACCAGCGCAATCGATTCAGGAATACTGCCCTGGATTAGTTCTTGTGCATATCCGGCCCAGTCACCGCTGATCTTGTTATGTGAGAGAGTGGTACAGTGGCAGGCATAGCTGACGTACACGGCTCGAATCTTTCCCTGCTCGTCTTTCACGAATAGCGCGGGCAGATCGTGGTCCACCGGTCCACCCTCCCTCCGCCGGTTCTGCGCGAAGCCAACCTCGCCGATGGCCCAGTACAGTCGGGCGGGCTGTTGGTTCTGTAGCGCCCGTCGGCCAACGTCTTCCAGCTTCCCAATGAGTTCCTGCGTATATTCTTCAATGTGTTTCTTATGCTGAGCTGGCAACGGATGGCAATACAAAGTCTCCGACATGCGCGCGAGCATCGGCCCGTTGTGCGTGTGCGTGGCGGTGATTGCAAACCGATCCGGGTGCAATCCTGTTTTCTTCTGCAAGCGTGCGGCTAACTCGGACCTCAAATAGCCGGGTATCAGACAGTTATCCAAGGTGATCAGCAGAGCGGCTTCTCGTTTTGGGCTTTTGATGGCGAGTGCCTTCGCCCACAAACGTTGGATGACACCATTGGACTCTTGATGGCGTCCGGAATAGCCCCGCAGTCGAATCGGCTGATGTGGCGTCACATCAATTGCCGCGACTCCAACCTGATAGAGCGTTCCTTCGTCGACACCAGCGCCACGGCCGACGTTGACGAACAAAAAGACGGCAAGCGACGCTGGAAGTAGCTTCATCGCGCGATACATAAATACACCTTCGCGTCATTTTGTGGATGGGTCCCGCAGCGATCTTAGCACTTCTGCGTTAAGTCCACACCGGGCCGACACGGTGTCTCGCCGCGCGCGCTTCACCTCTTGATTCTTTCCAGAGCGACCGCCTTTCCCACCCTTGGGTGTATGTCCGACGTCAAGTCGCCGCCGTGATGAATCGTGAAATCGTTCAACGACTTCAAGGAGACGCTCGGGCGAAACTCCGACAGGCCCTTGTTGCGTTTGGTAGTTTCTTCCAGTCCGTGATCTTGTTGGCGATCCTGCTAATCGAACGACACCTCAGGCCAAGTAAGGACAAACAGCAAAGCTAGTGATCAAGCGTTGTTATTACGCGGGACTAACTCGGCTGCCGCCAGATTTGGCATGCCAACCGCTGGTAGCACGTGTGGCCTCCTCCCCTGAAACTGATCCAGTTGGAGTGAGAGAATCTTTTCGGGCCGCAGGCCCGGAGAGGATTCTTTTAGATGAGTCAGAAACGACATACGGTGG
The DNA here is from genome assembly GCA_046582885.1 of Pirellulales bacterium. Classification (GTDB taxonomy): domain Bacteria; phylum Planctomycetota; class Planctomycetia; order Pirellulales; family UBA7805; genus JAYZEI01. The sequence goes on from JAYGDO010000322.1 coordinate 12,316, forward strand.
ATCAGATCATTACGAAGTTGCGTCGAGCGGACGTTCTTCTCGGCAAGGGCATGAAGGTACCCGAGGTCTGCAAGCAGCTGGAGATTGCTGAACAGACCTATTACCGCTGGCGACAGAAGTACGGCGGCCAACGCCGCAGATGGTCTGTTTTAGGCTCTGTGATGCACCAACCCTGCACACCGCAAACGTA
>JAYGDO010000539.1:0-1798 GCA_046582885.1 Pirellulales bacterium
CTTTTTCCGGAGGTCGCGATCTGCGAATCGTTAATATCTCGGGCCCGGAAATACCTGTCCACATCGGTTATCGACATGACGGATGGCGAGGGATTATTTCATGCCCGCGACTGGGAGTTGTTTCGGCCGTTACTCGCCTGCTGGACGCGTTGCCAGTTGATCGCAACGCAGAAGTGCCTCAACAAGAAGGCGGAGGATCAATACCGATGGATGGTCACTCACTCGTTGCGACTGGCAAAAGCTAATGGAGAGCAATTGCTGACTCGTCGTGCAGAAGGCGTGTGGTGTAAACGTTTATTTGCCGCGGCGATTTGGGTCGGTGGTGACGAAGCAGATATCGAAGTCGCGGATCGAGTTCTGCCTGGGCGAGAAAAGTCTGGTTCGACAGGCATTCAATGGCCGGCGGTCTCCTATCAATCCGAATGGTCGGAAGCCGCCGTGATGCGAGGTAAATGGTCGCGCAAGGCGCCCTGTTTGGCGATCACTCACCACGACGCCCACACCAGGCTGGAGCTTGAAATTGGCAGGAATGCAGTCCTTTCGGGCGAATGGGACTTCGGCCTGACGTATGGCGACGAACAGATTGAAGAGCGAAACGAATGGGAGCAGACCTGCTGGGAATCGGACGCCGATGTTGATTATCTCGAACTCGAGATGAAACTGACGCCAGAACTGCGGATCGAGCGCAGCATGCTGCTGGCTCGTGGCGAACAATTTTTATTGCTCGCCGACGCCGTCATTGGCGAGGATGACCGGCCCATCGAGTACCGAATGCGACTGCCGCTTGCGGATGGCGTTACCGCTGAAGCCAACGAAGAAACATACGAAATGAATTTGGTTCGCGATTCAGCGGTCGCCCGCGTTTTGCCGCTCGCCCTTCCCGAGTGGCGATGCGATCCACGCGGGGGGCAATTGGAATCGCACGCGGACAATCTCGCGCTTCTCCAGCAAGGGCGGCAGGCGCTATATGCTCCGGTGTTCATGGATCTTTCGCCCCGCCGACAGAGCAAGGCGGTAACGTGGCGCAGTCTTTCGGTCGGAGAAATGCGTCAAAACCTGCCTCCCAGCGTAGCCGTCGGCCACCGGATACAAATTGGCAAAAAACAGTGGCTGCTATATCGCAGCTTGGCATCGAAAGGAAACCGAACCGTTCTCGGGCAGAATACAATAGCCGAGTTTCTGGCGGCGCGTTTCTTACCCGATGGCGAACTTAAAGAGTTAATCGAAATTGAATGAGACCGCCGTTCTGCCTCTTTATCCCGCCCGCTACGCCGCGGGAAGCGGGGTTGGCTGATGCCCGAACCTGCCGAGATTATCGCCCGTAATTTTGACCGCATTCGCACGCGAATCGCGGTCGCTGCCGAGCAGAGCGGCCGCCGCGGTGACGACATTCAGTTGATCGCGGTGACGAAGTATGTTGGCGCCGATCTGGTGCGTGCCCTCGCCGAAGCGGGTGCGACCGAATTGGGCGAGAGTCGTCCGCAGTCACTGCGGCTCAAGGCGGACGCGCTAAAGGACCTTGAGCGAATTCGCTGGCATCTCGTTGGCCACTTGCAACGCAACAAGGTGCGATCCACTTTGCCGTACGTAGATTTAATTCACTCTGCTGATAGCGAACGACTGATAGCCGACATCGACCGCGAAGCAGCGAGAGGCGATCGTCGCGCGCCGATACTTTTGGAAGTGAACATCTCCGGCGACAAAACTAAACATGGCTTTCGTCCCGAGCAACTGCCGCAACTGTTACCGCAAATCACGAACTTTCCAAATGTGGAGGTCCGCGGCTTGATGGCAATGG
>JAYGDO010000393.1:0-1910 GCA_046582885.1 Pirellulales bacterium
AACAACGGGAGTACCAATACCGGTGTTCCCCGCGCCGCGATACTGGACGGCAACTGGCATCACGTTGTGGCGTCGTGGGACACGATCTCCGACCAAACCAGATTGTACGTGGATGGCGCGCTGGCCGGGTCCGCTGCACGGTCCACAACCGCGATGGGCGCCGCAGGTAGTTTTGTAATTGGTCAGGAGCAGGACACCTTGTTGGGCGGCTTTTCCAACGGCCAGCGTTTCGTGGGCGATCTGGACGAAGTTGCGATTTACAACACCGTGTTGCCGGACAGCACGATCGCCGCGCATTACATCGCGGGTTTTGGTGCCGTGGCCTGCGGTTTGGCTTTGGATTCCGGGTCGGACTTCGTTGCGAATCTCGACGACGGCAATTTCGACGCAATCGCCGTCAATGGCGCCGTCGACGTCACCGACGCGAATCTGTCCGTGAAGCTTGCCGCGCTGACCGGGCTGAGCAACGACTTTGTGATTATCGACAACGATGCGGCCGATGCGGTGAGCGGAACGTTCCTCGGCCTGCCCGAAGCCGCAACCCTCACCGCCTCGGGACCGGGCGGCGCGAACGTGCCGATGATCACCAGTTATCTCGGCGGGGACGGAAACGACGTCGTACTCACATTCGATGCCGACCCGGTGATCGACGCCGACGTGAGCGGCGCGCCGGAAATCAACAACGATATCGAAGTGCGGCTCGACGGAGCCGGCAATCTGCAAGTCGAAGTGGACAACACTCTCGTCATCAGCGGCCTGCCGCTGAACGACTTTAATAGCCTGACGATCAACGGTCAGTCGGGCAGCGACACGTTGCGGATCGACACGGCAAACGGCAGCCCGATTCCGACCGGCGGAATCCGCTTCGACGGGGGCGAGACGCTCGAAGCTATCGCCGGTGGCGGGCTGGACCGCGGCGACAAGTTGATCCTGCAAGGCGCGGGGCACGGCTTTTCCAGCGAGACCTATTTCCTCGGCACGAGCGACGTGGCCGGCAGCCCGAACTTAAACGATCCGGAAGCGGGCACGTTCCGCTTCTCAAGCGGCATTGTGCGAGAGGTTTCGTTTGTGAATGTCGAGAGCGAGGATGCGGGCAGCGTCACCGCCTCGGCAATCGACGATACGATAATCATCGCGTCGCTGAGCGTCGTTGGTAACTCGCTCGGAAACATACTTACGCTGACAGATAGCTTGCCCAACAATTTTGTCGATGGCGTGTCCTTTGTGAGGGGCGGCACGGATTCGGACTCAAGCGGCGCGGTTGATTCCGGCGAGCCGACGTTTGTACCGCTCAATTTCTCCAACAAGTTTGGCAGCACGACGCTGAACGCCGCGGGCGGCGACGACACGATTGTGGTCATGCACAGCGAAGCGGTGAATGTCAAGATCGACGGCAGCCTCGGCAACGACGTGCTCGATATGACGGCTTTGCCATCGCCGACGGCTAACGTGTCGGGTCCGGGTTCCCAGGACGAGGCGCGGGGCGGCTATGCCAGTTCGGGCAGCGGCGGCGGGACGCCGGCGGGTATGCCGCAGTCGGGCAATTACGACAACATTGGCAGCTTGCTGGCGGTTGGCGGAAAGCTGCTGGGATCGCCGGTCAGTCCCAACGTGTTCAACATCACGGGCGGTGACTCGGGCACGATCACCGCCGTCGGCGTGACGGCGGCGTTTACCGGTTTCGCGGACATCTGCGGCGGCGCCGCGGCGGACCTGTTCAACGTGCACACGGGCGGTTCCCTCTCGGGTGAGATCGACGCCCAGCGAGGCAACGACACGTTGAATTACCGCTTCATTAATGAAGGCCCTTTCATCGACGTCGACCTGGAAACTGGCGATGCGCAAGGTATCGGCGGCGGCCTGGTGGCGGGCAATACCGGCAGCAGCATCGAGAACGTCTTCGGTGGCGA
>JAYGDO010000630.1:0-1997 GCA_046582885.1 Pirellulales bacterium
TGTTGAAATTATCCGTGTGCGTGTCCCAGCCGGCTTCACGAATGCGAATCCAGTTGACATGCACCAGCCGCACCCCGGCTTCGACCAGCCGTCGCCCCAACAGAACCGATTGGCCGAACAGGTTGCGTCCGTAACGCCGCCGCAGCGCCTCGGGCTCTTCGCCGATGTTGAATGCCCGTCGTGTGCGGCCCGACGCCAAAAGGTCGAACGCTTTCCGGTGGCTGCTCTCGTACTGGCGAAGGATTTCGCTGGAGCGCAAACCGGCGAGCCGCCCGCGGGCGTTGCTCGCCGCCAGCAGGCCGCGCCGCGCGGCGAGCCGCCCCGGCACCACGTTGGGGACCAGCGCTAGGTCGACCGGCGTGAAGTCGTCGTCGTTCGGATTGCCGCGAACCACCATCGGATCGACGCGGCTGCCTAGAAAGCCCGCGTGCTGGCCGGCGCGGACTGGGCCGGCGACGGCAATGTAGTCGGGCAGCGTGACGAACCGTGGCACCGCGCTATCGCGGCCTTCGACCATCAACAGCGACGAGCCGATGTGCGGATGATCCTCGCGCGAAAGGTTCGCGCTCAGGTTGCGTGCCCGCGGATACGGGTGGCCAGTCACCATTTCGTAGACGGCGCTCGAATGATTCCCGTCGCGGTGCGTCACGCTGCGGACGACGGTAAATTTGTCGAACTCGCGCGCTACCCGCGGAAGGTGTTCACAGACGCGCATGCCGGGCACATTGGTCGAGATCGACTTGAACTCGCCGCGAATTTCCGCCGGCGCCTCGGGCTTCATGTCAAACGTATCGAGGTGCGACGCCCCGCCGCTAAGAAAGATGAGCAGGCACGATTTCGCCTTACCGAACGTCGCGGGCCGTGGCTTGCCGCTCGCTGCGGCCAGCGCCTCGCCTCGCAGCAGCTCGGGCAGCGTCAATCCACACAGGCCCAACCCGCCAGCGCACAACAGGCTGCGCCGCGCGATCTCCCGGCCCCGGCTCACTTCCCCCGTCGCACCAGAGTCCACCGAATTCTCCCGCTTCGCGTCAACCTATTCGTTTTGCCTCGCCGCGGCCCCGCCCCCGTCGTCGAGGCCTGATTTTACCGCATATCGCGCGCGCGAAGCAAGCGATTTTCGCCTGGCGCGTCGGTGACCTTAGTGGCGAAGCTGAGGTTCAGCGATTTAAGTTTCGTCAGCCCTTTTAGATGCACCGGGCCAGCGTCGTGGCGGTTAATCGTGCCGCGGTTTTGCTTGTGCAGGATTTGTCAGGGTTGGTGTCCAGAACAGTCCAAAACAGACCATCTACGGCGTTGCGCGCTGCGCAAAAGAAAACCCGCAAGTCCCTGTGATGCCAAGGATTCGCGGGCTTTTTCCCAGTAGCGGCGACTGGACTTGAACCAGTGGCCTACGGCTTATGAAGCCGTCGCTCTAACCAACTGAGCTACGCCGCCAAACCGTGGTGATCCATGCTTTTACCGATCCTTTTTACAGTCGCACTTTGACCGAGATTTTTCAAGGCACCCGGAACAGCGGTACCCGGCCGCGACGAGCGTCAAGTCTATGCGAATTCTCGACCCGAGCAAAGCGACGTTCTAGCGCTTGACGCCGCTTCCTCTTAAACTAACAAGGTAGGCGACGAGGTCGCAAAGTTCCTCGCGCGTCAGGGCGGCCGTGAACCCGGCGGGCATGGCGGTACCCTTTTCAATACGCTCTTCAATCCGATCCGCGGGAATCTCGCGAACCTTGCCGGTGGCGAGATCCCGGATTCCGACCGTGCCGTTGCCCTCGGCCATCAAGTAACCCGATAACTGCAGGCCGTCGTCGGTTAGAATGGTCGTGATGGCGTAGCCCTCCTTAATCTGGCGATTCGGCCAGACGACCGACTCGATAATCAGTTCAAGCTGCAGGCCCGCGCTGACCGCGGTTAATTCCGGCCCCTTTGGAAACGCGTCGACTGGCTGATCAAGACCTTGAACCCGGTGACAGGCCGTACAGTTCGTCACCGATGACTGGA